>JBJECJ010000102.1:0-16562 GCA_051870955.1 Paludibacteraceae bacterium
GTTTCGCTGTTAAACGTGGTGGTGTGTGTGGTACAGCTTCCCACCGCTTTGCCGCAACCGAAGATACGGCGCCTGCTTGACAGGGACGTGGCTGACCCATGGTACACGGGGGACTTTGAGGCTACGTACCGAGACTTGGAGGAGGGGTGCCGAGAGATAATAAGCGGGGTGTAGGATTAGCACCCCTCCCCCGCCTTCCCTTAGATGGAGGGGGTGAGACAGCGAGACAGCGAGACAGCAGTTTTCCTAAACTATATATGCACGCGCGCGCGTGTGAGTTTATAGAAAACGCTGTCTCGCTGTCTCGCTGTCTCACCCCACTCTATGGATTGAAAAATTATGGCTCTATCTGTGGAGACGACCTGTGGACGACCTGCGGGCGACCTGCGGTAATGTTCCGATAGACCCGCGACAGACCCGCGAAAAATACGCGACCGGTGAACGACCGACCGATGGTGTTCACATTTGCCTCGCGGCGTTAATACTCGTAGTCCACGGCGGCGCGGGCGGAGCGTACCTTGGCGATGTAGCCCGCTACTTTCAGGTGCTCGGGGTGGTTTTGGTAGGTGTCCACGTCCTCCCATGTGCGGAACTCACAGATAAGGCAGACGTCATAGTCGGTCTTTTTGGCGTTAGGGATGTTGATACCCACTTCCTCTGAAACGAGAACGTCTATCTTCTCGCGCAGGGAGAGCAGACCTTCTTTGATGATTTGGGCATTCTCCAACTTGGTGTGCCCCTCCGCCTCGTCTTGCAGGCGGAAAAATACGATGTGCTTAATCATTTGTTTTCTCCGTTAAAGTCCGTTAAATGACCATTAAAACCTCCGTTAATTGCCGTTAATTATTCGTTAATATTGTGTAGTTATGTCGCCCCTTCGGGGCTTGCTTTTTAGGAGGACATCCTTTACGTAGGGGCGAGCCCCTACGCTGGTTTATGTCGCCCCTTCGGGGCTAAAATGCAATAATCAACATGCAAAGATTAACATCTTACCAGATACTTACTCGGGCTTCGGGGGCGAGGTACATGGGCGATTCGGGGGTTACATGCCATGCGTCGTACCATGCGCCGATATGCGGAAGGGCACCGTTCACGCGCCAGCGACCTAACGAGTGGGGGTCAGACTTCGTGCGGTTGAGTATCTCCTCGGGGCGGATGTTGCCTGCCCATACGTTGGCATAGGCGAGGAAGAAACGCTGCTCGGGGGTGAAGTCTGTTATCTCTCCCTTGGTGCGGCCTTGAGACCGCACCTCCTTGACAGCCTGCCGGTTTTCCTTCGTGGCGTTTTGGAAGGCGTGGAAGGCTATTTGGAGGCCTCCGTGGTCGGCGATGTTCTCGCCAAGCGTGAAGGCACCGTTGGCGAAGACACCCGGGGCAACCTCGATATGGTTGAAGTACTCTTCCATGACCTTCGTGCGGGCATCGAAGTTGGCTTTGTCCTCATCCGTCCACCAGTTGATGAGATTGCCGTCTTTGTCGAACTGGCAGCCCTGGTCGTCGAAGCCGTGGGTCATCTCATGCCCGATGACCACGCCGATAGCGCCGTAGTTGAAGGCATCGTCCGCCTCCATGTCGAAGAAGGGATATTGCAGGATGCCTGCGGGGAAGCAGATTTCGTTGCTGCTGGGGTTGTAGTAGGCGTTGACGGTCTGCGGGTTCATGTACCATTTCGTCTTATCCACGGGTTTGCCGAGGAAACTGAGGCTGTACTCCTGCTCGAACTTCGAGGCGCGGAGCAGGTTCTCGTAGTAGGGCAGCGAGGCATCGATGTTGAGGGCGGTGTAGTCGCGCCATGTATCGGGATAGCCGATTTTGATGGTGATGCTGTTCAGTTTCTCCAAGGCTTTTACCTTGGTCTCATCGGACATCCACGTGAGCGCTTCGATACGCTCACCAAAGGCTTTCTGGAGGTTCTTCACGAGAGTGAGCATGCGCTCTTTGTTCTCCTCGGGGAAGTATTTCTTCACGTACATCTGTCCGACGGCTTCGCCGAGCGTGCCGTTGACCATCGCCACGGCGCGTTTCCAGAGCGGGCTGGGCTCCTCTTTGCCGGAGAGCACCTTGCCGTAGAAGGCGAAGTTCTGCGCGTAGATTTCCGAGGAGAGGTAGGCTGCGCTGCCGTCGATGACCTGCCATGTGAGCAGGGTCTTGATGTCCTCAAGGGGCTCCTCTGCGAGCAGTCTGCCGCACTCTTGCAGGTGGCGCACCTGTCCTACGCTGAGACTGTCGGGCGCGATAGCCATCGCGGAGAAATAGGTGGTCCAATTGATTTGCGGCACGAGGGTCTGCAAGTCGGCGACGGACATCTTGTTGTAGTTGGCTTGCGGGTCGCGCAGTTCCACGTTGCTGAATGCGGCACCGGCGATACGGGTCTCGAGGCGCAGCACGGTAGCCGCTTTGGCCTCCACGTCATCGAAGCCGTAGAGGGCGAACATCTTCGCTACGTGCTCGCGGTAGGCGTTGCGGATGCGGGTGGTGGCTTCATCGGTGTCGAAATAGTACTCTTTCTCGCCGAGCGCGAACCCGCCTTGATACTCGTTGAGGATGTTCATCGAGGAGTTCATGGCATCGGCGTCCACGTACATGCCCCAGAGCCCCACTTCGTAGGAGCGGCCGAGCAGGTCGCTGAGTTGGTCGCGGCTCGTGAGGGCGGCAATCTCGTCGAGCGTTTTCTGCACGGGTGCGATACCCTCTTGGTCGCGGCGGGTGGTGTCCATCGCGAGGTTATAGACGTCGCCGATTTTCTGCTCCACGGAGCCTTGCGGGTGGGTGGTCTTGGCAATGTCTTGGATAAGTCCGTTCACCTGCTCGAGGTTTTGCAAACCGAGTTGGTCGAAAGAGCCGAAGCGGCTGTACTCGGGGGTGAGCGGGTTGTTCTTCATCCAGCCGCCGCAGGCGAACTGATAGAAATCATTTTGAGGAACGGCAGTCGTGTCGAGGTTCTCGGGACGGATGCCGGTGGTCTGTTGGTGAGTGCAAGATGTAGTCATAAGAGCAATCGTTGCAAGCGAAAAAACGAGTTTTTTCATAATTTATTTATAATTAGTCCATTTTCGAGCGCAAAATTACGCTTTTTTTTGGAGATACGCAAATTTTTTCGTAACTTTGCCGCCGAAATTACTTCAATTATGAATTATGAATTATGAATTATGAGCACTCTGCTCCACAATTCATATGCACTCGTAATTCATAATTATCAAAGCATGAGCACTCATAATTATTAATTCATAATTCATAATTATCAAATGATTCTTGACAAATTGGAGAACGCCGATTGGTATTTTGACAGCGTTCCGGGCTTTGCCCAGTTTATGAAGTTCTTTAACGAAAACGACTTGGAGGAGATGCCTGCCTGCAAGATTCACTTGGACGGCAACGACCTGTATGTGAACATCCTTGATTTTAAGGGCAAAGAGGAAGAGAACTGCCGCATGGAGGCGCACCGCGACTACCTTGATATTCAGATTCCGCTGACCGAGGATGAGACTATGGGCTGGAAGGCGCAAGTGGACTGCCAAGAGGTTACGCAGGAGTACGACGAGGGCAAGGATGTGGAGTTCTATGCCGACAAGGCTTCAGCGAAGTTTGTAGTGCCGGCTGGACATTTCGCGGTATTCTTCCCTACCGATGCACACCAACCCGGTATCGCCCCCGGTAAGCAGTATCGCAAGATTATTGTTAAGGCAAAAGCAAATTGCTGAGAAAGACCGCGCTGTGCGCTGTTAGACCGCCTTGCGGCTGTTAGACCGCTCACCTTGTTCGCTGAAAGACCGCCTTCGGCTGTCAGACTGATATAGTATTAGAATAGTGGTTGGTGGTCAGTAGTCAGACAGTGAAACGGTCGGACAACGTAGTGCTCGGACAGCAAAGCGGTCGTTAATTCTTTATCTCTTATGAAAGTCAATTGGAAGTCATGGTTGCCTAACGCAATCATTTTGTTGGTGTTTGTATTGGCAGGTGTTATCTATTTCTGGCCTGCGGTGCAAGGTAAAATCATCTATGCCGGCGATAACATAAACGGTACGGCAGCCGTACACGAAGGATGGGCTTACCATGAAGAAACCGGCGACTACTCCTATTGGACGGGCTCGATGTTCTCAGGTATGCCCAACTACCAAATGGGTGGCAATGGCGGATACGCGTTAGATAGGTTATTGCAACCCATTCGCAAGTTCTTCTCGTGGGGAAATAGGAACTCTGCCATGATATTTGTCTTCTATCTGCTGGCATTCTTCTTGTTGCTCCGCTCCTTTAAGGTGGATAAATGGCTCAGCATGGCAGGTGCGTTCGCTATTGCACTATCGTCCTATTTCTTTGTGATTATCGCTGCCTCGCACCATGGGAAGTGCTATTCTATCACGTGGATGATGCTTGTGGTGGTGGGCTTTATCTTGACCTATCGCAAGCAGTACGGATGGGGTGCATTGCTGGTGATGTTTTTCACCTACATTGGTTTCTTTTTGCATCCGCAGATGTCTTACTATATCTGCATGATGCTCGGAATCTTCTTTTTTGCCGAACTTGCCCAAGCGTGGAAAGACAAAGCATGGAAACACTTCGGTATCGCTACGGCGGTGTTTGCCGCCTCGTTCTTGGTAGGTATGGGTATGGGCAGCGCGAATGTGTTTTCCAACCAAGAATATGCCCAAGAGACCATGCGCGGCGGGCATTCGGATTTGGAGAAAGTAACCGATGAGACCAACAAGACTAAGGGGCTTGACCTCGATTATGCCACGGCATGGAGTTACGGCATAGACGAGACGATGACCTTCTTGATTCCGAACTACATGGGTGGTTGCAGCGGGTATGACCTTGGCAAAGACTCGCAGTTGGAGCAAGACCTACGTAAGATGGGCGTGCCCTCCGGCAGCGCAAAGAAATTCTGCCAATCGGCTCCCACCTATCGCGGCGAGAAAGCCTTCACCAGCGGTCCTGTGTATATGGGTGCCATCGTTTGCTTCCTCTTCCTACTGGGCTTGCTGATAGTGAGCGGACCCTATAAGTGGGCGTTGCTCGTTGCTACTCTCTTCTCCGTCTTCCTCGCGTGGGGACACCATCTCATGCCGCTCACGGAGTTGTTCTTCAAGTACTTCCCGATGTACAACAAGTTCCGCGCCGTGGAGAGCATACTCATCGTGGCAGAGATAATGATTCCGTTGCTTGGTATGCTGGCACTGAAAGTTATTAACGATGGCGGTGTAGATTGGAAACGATTGCGCAACAGTATCTGCATCTCCGGTGGTATCACGGCGGCGATATGCCTGCTGGTGGCGCTCTTTGCGGGCGCGATAGACGTAAGTTCATCGTATGACGCACAGTGGAAAGGGCAGGTAGGAGAGCAGATTTACAACGCTATCCTCGACCAGCGCACCGCTATGATACGCTCCGACGCTTGGCGGTCGCTGCTATTCGTCGTATTGGGCGTTGCGGTAACTTTCGCTTATGCTTATGCGCGCTATAAGAAGGACGCTGTGAAGAACCTCAACCTCTATGCGGGCATTGCCCTCTGCGCACTGATAGTGGCAGATATGTGGACGGTGGACAAACGCTTCTGCAACGATGCGATGTTCGTTAGCGTAAAGGACCGTGATAAGGCGTTTAAGATGCAACCCTACGAGGAGGAATTGCTGAAAGACGAGAGCCATTTCCGTGTGCTGAACCTTGCTACCAACACCTTCAACGAGGCGCGGACGAGTTACTACCTCAAGTCCATCGGCGGCTACTCGGCTGCCAAACTGCGTCGCTACCAAGACCTGATAGACGTGCATATCGCGCCAGAGATGAATCCGCTCATGCAAGCCATCATGCAGACCAACGGCTTTATGCAGCCCTGCAACGGCGATAGTATCTTCCCTGTGCTGAACATGCTTAACATGAAGTACGCCATCGTGCCGCTGCAAAACGGTAGTCAGGTGCCGGTGCAGAACCCCTACGCGATGGGCAACTGCTGGTTTGTGGACAGTCTGCTGGTAGTGGATAATGCCAACGATGAGATAGCCGCTCTCAGCCAAATAGATTTGCATACCACGGCGGTAGTGGACAAGGCGTTTGCGGAGGTATTGAGGACCCCTTCCAACTCCCCCTTAAAGGGGGAGACGGAGAGGGTCTCCCTTACCCAATATACCCCGCGGTATATAGATTATCGTGCGGAGACCGAGCAAGACAGGATAGCCGTCTTCTCGGAGATTTACTACCCCCACGGGTGGAAACTCTACTTGCTGGACAAGGACGGCAATGAGGAAAAGGAACTGCCCCTCGCTCGCGTGAACTACATGTTGCGGGCTGCCGTCATCCCCGCCGGCACCTGCAACCTGCGCATGGTCTTTGCGCCAGAGAGTGTCCGCAAAGGTAACATCCTCTCTATGGTATGCTTCGCCATCATGCTACTCACCCTCTGCGGCGTAATAGGCTACGAGATATATACCCGCCGCCGACAAAAAGCATAATGTGTTTTTATTTGCAAAGTAAATTCCAAGAAATTGCAAATCGCTGAAAGTCAACAAGTTTTTATTTGCAAAGTAAATTCCGAGACGTATGAAAGACTGGAGAGACCTCGCTGTAGAAATCTTAAAAGAAAGTCTAAATCCTATTCCTCACGAACTGAGTGAGATGGATTGGAAGAGTGGTTTGTCTCCCAAAACAGACCGTTTGGCTCAACATATCTGTGCCTTTGCCAACCACCCGGGAGGCGGTATGTTTGCGTTCGGTATCAATGATGACGGTTCTTTCTGCAATCTGACCAAAGATTGTATTGATGATATCACAAAGAAATTAGGTAATATCGCTCATAATAATCTTTCCGCTTCCATTGATATAGACCATGCAGTATTGTCCTACGAAGGTCATTCGGTGTTGTTTGTGTACGTACCGGAGCAACGAGAAAAGCCCATTCATTTACGAGGTAAAGATATTCGCGATTCCTTTTGCAGAATCAACGGGCAGACTATTCGAATGTCTGACTTACAGGTGCGCAATATGATTGCCACCTCCCAAGGATTATCTTTTGAGGATAGAACAGCAAAAGACAATTTAAGCAGGGATGAGGTAATGACTCTGCTTAACTACAAAAAGTTTTTCGAACTGCTTGATAAAGATGTACCTCAGTCTCAAGACTCCATCCTTGCTCGGCTAAAAGATTACAATTGTTGCGAAGGGAAAGAGGATAGTTGGCGGATAACCAATTTGGGAGCCATCTTGTTTGCCAATAATCTGGATGATTTTCGTGAGTTGCGCAATCGGCAAGTTATAGTCCGCAAGTATATTGGCACCAACAATAGGGATATTCAGATAGAAAGAATAGGGAAATACGGCTATGCAGTCGGTTTTGAAGAGTTGATTCAACTCGTGATGCAATGTGTTTCTACAGAGAGCATAGATGTTAAGCGTGAGAATGTGGCGGCATATCCTCGGGTAGCCATTCGAGAGTTTATTGCAAATGCGTTAGTACACCAAGACTTCACTATCAACGGTATAGCTATCACAATAGAGATTTTTACCAATCGTATAGTGATTACCAACCCCGGGGCTCCGCTTAACGATGTCAATCGACTGATCGACCTTCCTCCTAATTCCCGCAATGAGCAATTAGCAGAAAAGATGTTTCTTCTCGGCTTTTGTGAACGTCGAGGCAGCGGCATAGACCGTGCCATTGCAGCCATTGAGAGTATGCACCTACCGGCACCCAAAATAGTCAAAGAGGAGACGTGTACACGCATCACACTATATCCACATAAAGAACTTGCGGATATGACCAAAGAGGAGCGTATAGAAGCGTGTTACCAACATGCGTGCCTTCTCAACGAAGATGGACTTACCACAAACAATCAATCGGTGCGCGAGCGATTCAATTTGGATAAAACACAATCTTCCGTGGCATCAAGAATTATTGCAGATACATTAGATGCTGGTCTCATCAAAATTTCTAATAGCGACATCCAGTCCAAAAAATATGCTACTTACGTCCCCTATTATGTGTAGTTCTTATTTGCAAAGTAAATTCCGAAAAATTGTAAATCGCTGGAAATCAGCAAGTTTTTATTTGCAAAATAAATTCCTATAAGTAAAGAAGGTCGTAGTATACATGCCAAATGTCGAAGGAAATAGCCGTAACCTGTCGTTGGATTTGTGCCGCGCAGCAGCCATCGTGTTGGTCGCTGTGCAGCATGCTTGGAGTATGTTGGATTTAGACAACGATTCATGGGGATGGGTGTGCTACATGTATCGCGCCATTGTCAATTGCGGCGTACCGATGTTTGTCATGGTGTCGGGGGCATTATTATTGGATAAGTTCTGTAGCGTCAAACAATTTTATACTAAACGATTAGCACGTGTGGTGTGCCCATTCCTGTTTTGGGCGATACCTGTGTATATTATCGGTGTGGTAACGCACAGATACGAGACTATCCATTCATTGAGCGATGTATGTCTGTATTTCTTTCCGTACTTATTGCAAAATGAGATACAGGACTTCCATTGGTTTGTACACATGATATTGGTCTTGTATGCCCTGACGCCGCTGTTGCAACGTGCTTTGTCCTTGTCTTCCAAACGGTTGGTGGAAGGTTTGTTGGCAGGTTGGGCAATTGTTCTCATCTTGCAACGGGTCTATCCAGCCATTTATGCACTGCGATATGTGTCTGCATTGTTCCCGTATTTGGGTGTCTATATAGCCGGCTACTACATCAAATGCTATATGCCAGACAGCAAGCATGTGCGAACCATAGCAGCCATCGCTTTTGTTGCTCTATATGTTGCTGACATCTTGCTGAAAACCCGTTATTACTTTGTGGAACTATTTACGACCATCTGCCTTTTCACATTATTATCTAAGAAACCAATCAGCCGCCCAATCGCAGTGCGCACGGGCATACTGTCGCTTAGCCGTTATAGTTACACTATTTACCTCATACATATCCCCCTAATATCTGCGCTTTATCAGTTGCTTGATAAACTCACTTGCGGTGCATACACACAATGGGCAACACCGACTATGGCGGTATTGCCCATATGCGTAGCGGCTATCGTCTTGGCGGTATGCTATGTAGCCTGTCTCATAGCAGACAAATGCCGCTATATCAATAATAATCTTGTGGGAATCTCCAAATAGAAAAAAATCTACTTTTTGCTCAACTTCCGTTTTAGTTTCTTTGGCCAACCGGCGATGCGCTGGGGAACTTTGATAAGCCAACGAACAAAGAAGTTCCATGCAAACGCCACTTCATCTTTGGTCGTAAAGACGGGTCTTTGCTTGTGTACAAGTGCGTATGATTCATCAATGATGGTATCTATACGCGCTTGTTGTTTTCCGGTATTGGGTTGCCAATGCTTCACTATGAAAGAGGGTACAGAATAGAATCGTGCCAACCATGTGTGGCGGCAAATCTCCTCCCCTTGCGGCGTGTAGAGGATGGTTGTCCAACCATCGGCGTGTTGCTTGGAGGGAAGGTATAGAGTTTGCGTGTTGTACGCCTGCCACAAGAAAAATGGATAGTACGGTTCGCAGTCGGTATTATCAAAGGTATAACTCCGACCCTCATACAGCATTTCCTTAGGATAATCCGCCTCCATCTGCTGTTTGCATGCTGCGTAATCAAACGCTTTGACCGCCTGTTTGCTATATTTCTCACGTAGCAGTCTGAGGTTGAGGATGTTGAAGAACGGGTTGGTAACCAAGGGATTTCCTCCGCGCGGCACATATCCGCCTCCATCGGGGCAACCGATATTGGCAATGTTGTTTTCCACTGCATAGTCCACCAGCGCAAAAACGGCATCCGTATTGGTCAAGAAGCAGTCTTCGTCCACATTGACGGCGATGTCGCAGTCGGTGTCTTGAAGTATGGTGTGGAAATAGCTGTCCGCTGTTTGGTCGGTGAGCCGCACACAGGGGAACCCCAACGACTCATACAAGCCTTTGGACAAACGATATAGCCGCAAATCGAACGAGCGGCAGAAGAACTTGATACGTAGATTATTATGCTGCATACTTACTCGAATCTGGTCATCAAACCACGAGTTACATTTTTTCTAAATGTAACCAATATGTTTCCTTTGGCAGGTTGCCCTTTCAAATAAAAACCACATAAAAGGACCACTGTCCCTCCCCATTTAATCAACTCTGAAAACAATCGATTCCGATAGTTCCACCTACTGATAGATAATGTGCGCATGCGTTCACTGACTCCTATGCCATACCCCAAGCGTTGAATAAACTCCTTTGTTGTTCGATGGGGAGGAATACAATGATGGACAGGAATATTCGGAAAATAAAGAATGGGAATTTGTGCAGCATGAATACGCAAAAACAGATCTTTTTCTTCCCCTCCCAACAATAAATTCTTTCTCCTTCCGAGTTGTGTGTTAAAGATGCCTACTTGTTCTATGGTTCGTCTGGATATGCCCATATTGGCTCCTATCGGGAACTGAGTGGGTTTGAATAACACGACTTGCCTACCCATATCCAAAGCACTTACAAATCCCATTGACCATTTACTCAGCCATCCGGGTTCGCTTTCTTCGAAGAAAGGCTTAATCTGTCCACCAAAAGCGCCTACTTCGGGATGTTGAGTCAGTTGAATAGACAAATTTTGAATATAGTCAGTATCCACCATAGCATCATCGTCCAAGAATACAAACCAATCACCGTGAGCCTCACGAATACCTCTATTACGGGCATAAGAAAGTCCCTGCTGTGTTTCCAAATAGCAAGAACTATGAGAAGTAGGAAAATCTGCTTGAAAACGCTCGTACTCAGCTTGTGTATTGTCTGTGGAGTTATTGTTTACAAATACCAACTCCCACTCAGCATCGGTAACATTAGATGCCAAACAACTGAGACATTGATAAATATATTTATCTCGGTTATACGTACAAATAATGAAAGAGATAAGCATACAGATTCAAGATTATTAGTTCTCAGAATAGTTACAGAGTATATACTTGTAAAAAGAATTTTGAGGTGGAGAAATCCGCAACTTGTAAGACAATTTGTGAATACAGCTTCGTGAAGTAATCATACTCCATTTTTCGGCATCAAAGGGCTTAGTTAAGTAAGACGACAAGGTATGTACATCAGCATTAGGCACATACGGCATTTTGTCAATAAGTTGCTCAACCTCTTTGTTTTCAGTGAAAAGCAAATATAGAAAAAGATGAAAAATAAAATAGTCGCGCAAGCCTCGTTCTTGTTTCCAATATAGGCACAATAACTCTAATTGTCGTTGTAAAATAGGATTGCCTTTACGGGCTACCAGAAACCAACTGGAGCCTATGTGCGGCACTTTAGATAATACCGAAGAGCGAAACATAAAGAGAGGTTGCCGCAATATATAGTCGGGAATAGGAGCAGTCAACAAAACAGTAGCATCCAACCATACCCCACCATGTTGTACCAATAAAGCAGTGCGGACAATATCTGAGAATTGTGTAAAAGGTATTTTCTTTAGCCTATACTTCTCCCATACATGTTTCGGTAAGGAACAATATTGGGCTATATTATCCGCTGTAAGAACATGGATATCGTATCCCGACATATATTGTTCTACAGACGCAATGCAGGATTTTACAATCTCAGGAGCCGCCTCTCTTCCTTGCAACCAAAGAACCCATATATTGTGGTTGGGCTGCTCACTTTCACCATCTATTTTGAATTGATGGCTGAAAGGTGCTACAATATACTGTTGATAGCGTCGCCATAGATAGCGACTTGCACGCTCTGACTGTATCTGCTCTATAGCAGCCTTGCTGCGTGTCCACCACACCGGCCAACATGCTTTCAACAACTCATGCCAACAGCATAAAAAACCTTTGGCTCGCAAAATAGCCCAATATGTACTCATTGAACGCATAATCTTCGGAAACTTCTGTCGTTAGTATGCATGATACGTGTTTTATAGTCTTTGGCATTCCAGTTTTTGATAGGTGTCATATAGGAATCTGAATAGATAGCGCGCAACCATTCATCCGTTTTCTCAGGGATATAAACCTGTACACCTAAGAAATCGCGACGAATAAATTCCGTTTTGGGTACATAACTTCTGTCGCATGGGAATCCGTCAGTAGCATTTGCTTCTTTCCAGTCTTTTGTTTCATGTTTGCGTGCTATAACACTATACAAATCATCGCCTTCCTCAAAATAATAAAAGATATCCAAATGTAATTGTTTATACAAATATGTTTCCTCAAACACTTGTTGATTGTGTGCAAGTACGTTTTGACGAAAGAGTCGGAATCCTGCTTTAGCCATACGCTGATGTATGTCCCTCGGCACTTCATCTGCCACAACACCTAAATCAATATCAGGGTCGTATGCGATGAAATTATGGTCTCGATATGCACCCAACAGCACTCCGTATGTGAGGAATGCTTTTGTGTTCATATCTGAGAAGACCTCATCAGCGGCACGAAGCATTTCTAAACCATATTTGCGCATTCTATATGCTTGTACCTCAAACTTGAAACGATTGATGTATTCTACAATTGTTTGATAGATACCAAGTCGAAGGGCTATCTTTACTAAAAAATCTCTCATAGCATGTTCTAATATACTTTATGAAAGTATCGGAAATGTTCTATATTACTTTTGTATTTGTTGCATTCCCCAAGAATATACCGCATCAATATGTGGACATGGTATATTGTTCTCGTGTGCTAAATCATGAATAAAACGTAGTCCAAAAGGAAAGTCCTCTGTAAAATAGCGACTGGTAAAATCTGGTATCCATCCTCCATCAACAGGTTTCATTGGAGACAAAATTCCCGCAAAGGAAGGGATTGTTTTTATCTTTTTTGTCAAAGACGAAATGTCCACAGAATCATAATGGCCTAACAATGTATCAATGTGTTTGGAAGATACATGTAGGGAATTTAGAAGCATAAAAAATTCTTTATCCATTTCTATTTCAAGTGCAGAAGTTTCATCTGTCCAATCTGAGTAGAACTGTGGATTGGTGTGAAAAATATCTTTCCCATTCCAATCTTTCCACATGGTATATAAACGACCGGTGTGCAATATGGGATTACTATTGCTTAACGTAACCTCATAAAAAGAATCCACCAACCGTGTAGGGGTAAGAAACCAAGCACTCACGCTATCGCAGAATTCATTTGGAAAAGATATGTTTTCAACCGCCATCAGCAACCGATCTTTATATCCCAACAATGCTGCCTCTTTTCCATAATCAATCACCCTTGAAATATACGGGACACGTTGGAAAGCGAAAAGCGGAGTGGAAGAGGGAAGAATCTGATGAGCAAAAAGGAAGAATCCGGAATTGCCCACCACAGTTCCCACAATGGTACTATGTGATAAATAAGAACGGATATTTCGTAAGGTCTCTTCCACCAAGAAAGCAGGTAAGCACAATAAAACCACATCCGCGTATGGAATTAACTCTTCGGGGGAGTGACTGATATGATTCACATTTCCCATAAGCGTTTCACCAGACGGGGTGTGTACACGAAATTGGTGTTGCCATTTTTCAGGGTGATTAGTCAGCATATCAACCACTAAACCATCTTGATTTGAAAGTACAGCAGCACATGTGTGTCCCAAAGCACCACCTCCACAGATACAGATATTTTTAATTTCTCTCATACTGTTTTCAGTGCATGGATTAGTTGGTTGTTGTCTTTTGTATCACGTATAGCCAAGCGGATATAAGGCGCATGGCACTTGACGGAACAATCTTTTATCAAGATATTATGGTCTTTTAGCAACCTAATTGCCAATTCTCGGGGTGTATGAGGGGCTAATACCTCACATAGCACGTAGTTGGCTTCCGAGGGAATAATACGCAGATAAGATATGTCGGCAAGTGTACTGACAAAATGGCTACGCTCTGCACGGAACGTATCCATCGCCTCTTGGTAGGATTTCTCGTATTTACCCAATATCTGCAAGAAGAATTCCGCAAACGAATTGATGTTCCATATAGATACTGCTCGACGCAGGTTGGTCATCAACGGTGCATTGGATGTAGCCAATATACCTAACCGAAGCCCTGGTACTCCGAAAGATTTGGAGATACTTTTTATCACTACCAGATGGTCGTATTTCTCCAAAATCAAATTGTTGAGGAATGTAGGATGCTCCGTAGAGAAGTCGATAAAACTTTCGTCCAATATAAGCATGATGTCCCTTGCTTGGCACCAATCCGCCAACCGCAAGCAGTCTGCATAAGAGATATAATTGCCGGAAGGATTATCGGGATTTATCAGCACTAACGACCATATATTTTTATCTGCAAAATAAGTCATCAAGTCGTCAGCCGAATATGAGAAATCGGGGGCTTCTGTCTCATAGACCACGACTTGTTCCGGCATCAGGCGGTTAGGATACTCCTCGAAGGTAGGACGTACGACACCGACTTTGCCCAACATTTGTTCCGAAAGTACTTTTATCAATTCCGCTGCCCCGTTACCCACCAAGATGTAGTCTTGCTTTACACCAAAATCTTTGGCTGCCAATAGGTTGTTTACCCGTAAGCCCGACGGATATTCGGTAAGCAAGCGGGAGAAACTATGGGACATCTCGTCTAACAAACGCCGATTAGGGAAGTACGGATTGACCAAATAGCAGAAATCCAAGATGTGCGGATAGCGCCAATAGCCACCAAAACGACTACAAAGTAAGTCATATTGATGTTCTGTAAATATGGACTCCGCAATATCCAAGTCTTGAATATCGTCTATTTCATACCATTGCTCCCCCGTCAGTGGTAATGCTCGAATGCCGGAATTATCCAACATAGTAATCACCCGCAACACCTGCTCATAGTACTCGTTTCTGCCTAGTGCTTTGCAATAGGCTTCTAAAAACGGCACATACATCGTGGAAGAAAAGTGCTGTGAAAACTTATAGACATTCACTGTTTTATAGTAATCGGGAATCTCATCGTATTGGAAAAGACTATTCGGAATAAATCGCAAAATACGATTTTCATCATCAATTGTAACTACCGTACCATCCATCCAACTCTCATACTTATCCACCAATGCCAAATCAGGATATGGATTATTGACTAATTTTTGGATGACCGCATCCTCCATGATAATATCCGACTCAAATAGAAGCGTGTCGTCTGCTGTAAGATAATCTTTGGCAAGATAGAGAGAATAGATATTGTTCGTCTTGTCGTAGATAGTGTTCTCCACGAACTCGATAGTTGTTTGAATAGGTATAGTTTGTAAATAATCTTGCAGTTCTTTTGCCTTGTAGCCGACCACTAAAATGATACGTTGCAGATTCAGTTGGTCCAACTGGTGCAATAAGCGCGAGATAAGGGTTTCACCTCCCACCTCAATCATACATTTGGTATTTCCTTTGGTAAGTTCGCCGAGGCGTTTTCCCATACCTGCGGCTAAAATAACGGCTTGCATAAGATATGATTTAATTTAGTGAATTTTGGAAATCTTCCCGAAAAGTAATCTTTTTATTGTTTTCTTCCCCAATTACTATAGAAATATGCTCTATTGGTAAATATCTATGCACTATGCCGCAGTCGTCTGTGGCTTGCAGGGCGGGGTCTTGTAGGGCGAGGGTGTAGGCGCGGGCAATCAGGGGCAAGCGGAAGGCTTGCGGGGTCTGGGCTCGCATCAGCGTATCACGTGGGGGGATGGAGCGGAGGACGAAAGTTGAGAGTTGGGCGTTGAGTGTTGAGTGTCCGGGTGCGCAGGCGTCCTCGCCTACTCTGGTTGATGGTTGTGCGTTTGGAGTCGGCGTTACCATGTACATTGTGTCGGTGGCGGGGATGGCTACGGTAACGGCTTCATGGGCCGCTAAGGCGCGGCAGACGTTGGCGATGATGGTTTGGCTTACAAACGGGCGCGCGGCATCGTGCAGCAGGATATTGGTGTTGGTGAATTCTTCCTCCGAGAGCACTGACTCATACAGCCGAATCGCATTCACGCTCGATTCCCAGCGTTCCTTGCCGCCCGCGATGATATGTTTCACCTTCTGCCAACCATTGCGGAGCAGTGCTTGCTCGGCAAAAGAAATGTAGTCGGGGTGCATCACGATGCATACCTCGTCAATACACTCGGCTTGCTCGAAAGCCTCCGTGGCATGCTCCAGCACACTCCTGCCGTCTGCCAACGGCAACAACTGCTTGGGCACGTTGCCTCCGACTCGTGCGCCTATGCCTCCTGCTAATATAACGGCGATGTTTTTCACTTTGTTTCGTAGTTTTCGTTGTTTTCGTGCCCTACGTAAATTACGTAATCTACGATAATTACGAAAAATATGACTTTAGCAGTTGGTATAACAAACTGCCCTTCTTGGTTAATAAATACTTCTGTTTAGGGTGATTCGGCGAGTTAGGATAACGCATTTTTACTATCTTCGCATTAAGGGCGGGAGCGAGGTAATAGTCCTCGAAATTAGCCCTGTCTTTTAAGTCCACCGCAGCCATCATTTCTTTTTTGGTCATCTGAGCATTCGCCAAGGCGAGAATTAGTTTCTTTACTGAATCGCTTTGTTGATGCAGTTCTGCTTGCAGTTTGTCGGCTGAAGTTGAGGGGGTACTTGAGGGGGTACTTGAGGGGGTACTTGAGGGGGTACTTGAGGG
>JBJECJ010000102.1:16662-28117 GCA_051870955.1 Paludibacteraceae bacterium
TACTTGAGGGGGTACTTGAGGGGGTACTTGAGGGGGTACTTGAGGGGGTACTTGAGGGGGTACTTGATGGGGTTATTGGCTCATTTATCGGCTCATGCTGTTTTAGCGTTTCTTGGGCTTGCTTCCAGTCGTTGTGCTCGTAGCGTTTCTTCAGTTCGTTTTGCTCCCCGTAGAGTACGTTGCGCAAGAAGCGTTCTAAGAACTCGGTGGTTTCCTCAATGCCCTTTTCGTAGTTTTGATAGTTGGCGCGCACTAAGGCATTGCGAAAATACTTGGCGTACTCTGCAAACGGCTCGTTGGTTAGGTCAAAGCCTAACTTGCGCAGGTACTTGATGAGGAAGATAGCCGTTGTACGCGTGTTGCCTTCTCGGAAGGGGTGGATTTGCCATATTCCTGCGATGAATTGCGCAAGATGTGCCACCATCTGCTCGCGCGTAAGGTGCTTGTAGGAGAAACGGCGTTCTTGCTCAAAATCATAAGCCAGCGTGGCGGAGATAGCGTCATACGAGGCGTATAAGACCGTATCGCCGTTCAGCACCCATTCTTTCTTCGTGATATTCACCTCGCGGTAACGCCCTGCATGGGGCAGCACTCCTGTGAACAAGCGGCGGTGGATATTGGCTAATTCGGCAGGCGAGAACGTGAATGTCTTCTCGGATAATACTTGCGTGATATGCAACGAGACCTTATCCGCCTCCTCCTCGTCATCACTACGCTGCGCCGCGGGAAGAGTCTCGTAGTAGGTGTTCACCAGCCGTTCGGCTTCCTCGTAACTCACCTGCCCTTCTATATGCTTCTGCGCCGTATCCAGCAGGTATGCCGACGGCTTCAGACCATCTACGTCTTGCAGACCGATGGCGACCGCCCAAGCCTCGGCTTTCTCGCGTTGGCTCGGCTCTCCGTGCTGTATGTAGTAATTGAAATCGAGCATCTTATCTCGCTACGCTCGGTAATAAGTAATAGTTAATATCCCGCAGTGCATATTACCTATTACTTATTACAAAAATCCAATATCTTGTCTGCCAGTTCGCGGATGGCACCTTGTCCGCCGGGGGTTTGGAGGCGGAGGATATGAGGGATGGCAAGCACTTCGGGGCGGGCGTTGGGCGGGCAGGCGGGGAGCCCTACGGCTCGGAGCAGGTCAAGGTCGTTGATATCGTCGCCTACGAAGCACACGTCTTCCAAAGTGATGCCCAGTTCGCGGCAAATCTCCTCTGCCGCCTGCAACTTCGTCTGTGCTCCTTCGCGCACCTGACTGCCCACGCCCATACGGAGGTATTGCAGGCGCAGTTTCTCGGCGCGACGCTGCACGATAGGCGTGTTCTCGCTGGTGAGGATGCCGCAGGGGATGCCGGCTTTCTGCAGGCGGACAATCCCCATACCATCATAGACGCAGAAGCGTTTCATCTCCTCGCCGTTGGCTCCGTAGTACATGCCGCCGTCTGTCAGGCAACCGTCCACATCCGTTAAAAAGAGTTTCACTTGTCTCATAATCGGGCACAAAGTTAGCCAAAAAAAACGAAATAAGCAAGGATACGGCATATTTTTTGCACAAATTTTGTGTATATCGGAAAAAAGCCGTACCTTTGCAAGCAAATCGTTATCGGAAACTATGAAACATCGCTTATTATTCAAGTGGAATATGCTGTTGGGCTCATTGAGTCTATTTTTAGCCGGCTGCGGCAGTACGCAGAAGGCAGGTAAGCCCATGTCATCAGAGTATCAGATTATGGCGCTCTACGGAGTGCCTGTGGAGCAGTTTGAGCCGCTGCCTGCCAACGAGGCGGACACTATTGGCGATACTCCCTCTCCCGCCCAAGAAGTGCCGACGGAAGAATTGCAGAACGATACTGTTATTCAGCGTAATCCGCATATTATGGTGAAGTATGGTGTGCCGTTCCCTCACAATTAGTTAGTGGATGAAGAGGTTGGATATCAATGGAATGCTAACTAACGTGAGTTCGATATAAGCAGATTCATTCAGCAAGCAAACTAATCAACCCTATTGGAGTTAGTGATTAGTTAGCGATTAGTTAGTGATTAGTTAGTGATTAGTTAGCGATTAGTTAGTGATTACCGAGACTATCCGCTAACAATCTTATATCGAACTCACGTTAACTATATAGTTACATTAATTCTTGCAGAATAATGTCTTTTCGTCTTCGTCTTGCGCTACGGCTGGAGCAGTTGCGGCGCAGAAATATGAAGGTGTTGCACCCTTTGCAGCAACTCTTTTGGGAGAGCACGCTGCGGTGTAATGTGCATTGTCTGCATTGCGGCAGCGATTGCGTCTCTTCCGTTACTCAGCCCGATATGCCGTCTGAAGATTTCCTGAAAGTGATTGATGAGCAGATTACACCGCATGTGAACCCGCATGAGGTGATGATTATCATCTCCGGCGGCGAGCCGCTGATGCGCAAAGACTTGGAGGAGGTGGGGCGCGCGTTGTATGACCGCGGCTATCCGTGGGGGATGGTAACCAATGGTCTGGCACTCACCAAGGAGCGTTTTGCGGCGCTGCGCAAAGCGGGACTTCGCTCGCTTACCATCAGTTGCGACGGCTTGCAGGAAGACCATATATGGCTGCGCCAACACCCCTTGGCGTTTGAGGGAGCCACGCGCGCCATCCGCTTGGCAGCGGCAGACAAAGGACTGACGTGGGATGTGGTAACCTGCGCCAATCAGCGCAACTACCCCCACCTCAAAGAGGTACGCGAGATGCTATGGGAGATGGGCGTGCGCCACTGGCGCGTGTTCGGCATAGACCCTATGGGGCGCGCTGCTACCAATCCCGAACTGCTGCTGACCGATGAGCAGTTTCGCGGCTTGATGGATTTCATCGCCGCCGAGCGCGAGCAGGGCAGGCATGTATCCTATTCTTGCGAGGGCTATTTAGGCGACTACGAGGGGCGGGTGCGCGACCATCTGTACCACTGCGCTGCGGGTGTCTCCATCGCCTCCATATTGATTGACGGTAGCATATCCGCTTGCACCAGCATCCGCGGCAAGTACTACCAAGGGAATATCTACCGCGATGACTTCTGGGAGGTGTGGGAGCACGGTTTCAAGCCCTACCGCGACCGCACATGGATGAAAGAAAAAGCGCCTTGCAAAGACTGCAAAGCGTTCGCTTTCTGCGAGGGCAACGGTATGCACCTCCGCCGCGAAGACGGCTCTCTTATGTTATGCCACTTGGAGCGGTTAGGGAAAAAGCATTAGTCGGTAGATAATGTCGACATTATGTCATTCTCTATTTTTCCCGTTGTTGTACCATTGCTCTAATTGCTGATTGAATGCTCGGCGGTCGAGGGTGGATGTTGCCCAATGCTTCACCTCGGCAGTCATCTCCACACACTCTATCTTCACTTTCCGCCTGAGGCGCAAGCGTTTCGTCTTCTGCTTGCTCCATAGGCTATCCTCTAAACCTGTAGTCCGCACCAAGATTATCTCGGTCTCATCGGGGATTTCTCGGCATACTTCATAAGCCAGGCGGCGATTACCTATCACTTCGCGGGGCTCTAACGCTACGTGCCCCGAGGGGTAGAAAATCATGTCTTTACCTGCCTGCAACGACTGCAAGGCAATGCTTGTGAGTTGTTGTGCCTGCGCCACATCCTCACGGCGGCGGCTTTTCTCCAAGTCGGGTACTACCACCGAGTCCAGCATCTTCAACACGGGCAGAAAGAGTCTGTTGCGGAAGAAACGTTCATCCACCATCGGGCATAAAGCCACATCCCAGCATTCGGCAAACAGCAGCAAAGGGTCGATGAAAGCGGGATGATTGGGCATCACGAGATGCACTTTGTTATCATGCAAATACTTCAATCCCTGAATCTCCACATCATAGTGTGTGTGGAATAGCGCCCGCGCAAAGCGAGCAAAACGAAAGCGGTTCATAAACAACATGTATCAACTTAGGTAACTACGCAGCCACCGTGTGAAGAATGGGTCTTCAATAGTATATCCCGATTCATTGATAAGCAGTCCTGCCTTCAGCATGCGCTTTAGCCCACTATAGGTGGTGCTGCTTGGCTCTGTTCGGGAAGTCATTGGGTTTTGTCCGAAAGCCAACTGACGCAAGATTCCTCTGTCGGTTCGATTTTGCGCATTCCATAGACGTTCGTAATCCAAGTCATGCTCCTGTACCAGTTTGCTGATGGCAATCTCTACCACATCCTCCGTAATTCGCGGATATGCCATCAGTTCCCATACTTGTGCGCTCAGTTGCTGAGTGTAGTAGGGATGGCAGTTGGTAAATGCAAGAATAGCATCCGCCATCGGGCTGTTGTCCACATAGTTGGGGAGACGTTCGGCGATGTAGGTGCGAAAATCCGTTTCCGGTATGCGTTTCAGGTGCATTAGTTGTCCGAAATGGTAGAACGGACTTTTCTTCTTTTCAAAGATATCGGTCATCATCGACTCTTGACTGCCTAAAAAGATATAGTTCAGTCCTTTCTGTGTCTGCATAATGGCACGCAATTGCTTGTCTAATCCTTTCTGAATCTGTAATACTTCCTGAAACTCATCCAGCACTACCACCAGCCTCTTTTCCTGCGTGCTCACTTTCTCTAATAGTACCATTGCATCTTCCAACGCCGTTTCTGCTTTCACCTGCGGCTGGAAAGACACATCTATTGTCCCCATCAGGGCGTTGGTGGAAACGGTAGGGACAAAGCGGAAATGCGTCAGTTGGTGTTTTATCTTTTCCAACGGATATGCAGAGAAGATTTCGCGGAGCAATAACTCGGCTAAATGCTGCACACTGAGCACCTGCTGCATGTTTATCGTTATACTCGGGCGATGGACTTGTGTCAGCACTTTCTTCACCAGGCTGCTTTTGCCGTATCGGCGAGGACTAATCAACACGATGTGGTTCTCGCTATCCAGCCTATTGATAAGCGTTTCTGTCTCCTCAATACGGTCGGTAAAATACTCGGATTCTACGATGGTGCCAAACTTAAACGGGTTCATATTCAAATAATTATGGTTGCGAAATTTTTCGTTGCGAAATTTTTCGCAATGGTTTTTGCGTGCAAAGGTACAACTATTTTTTGAGTTATGCAAATTTTTCTTAATTCCTAATTCCTAATTTTTCCCTATCTTGCTTTGCAGAGGGCGAAGACGGAGTAGTGAGCACCGCGGCAGGGTTGGAGGGCTTGCATGCAGGCTCGCATAGTGGCTCCCGAGGTGATGAGGTCGTCCACTAAGAGGATATGTTTGCGATACAACTCCTCGGGATGGTTCACTTCAAACGCATTCACCATGTTGTTCTTCCGCTCGTCTCCTTGCAACAACGCCTGCTGGGCGGTATGCTTCCTACGGGTCAATAGTGTCGTATTCATCGGGATTTTTGTTACTTCGCTCAGTGCCCGCGCGATATACTCCGATTGGTTAAATCCTCGCTCGCGCAAGCGTTTGGGGTGGAGTGGGATAGGGAGGATGATATCTATCCCCTCGAAGAAATCCGTTTGCAAGAAGTCGTATGCTGCTTCTTTGGCAAGCAGGGTGGCTATCTCGGGTTGTTCGTGGAATTTCATGCTATGGATAGCCTTTCGGATGGGGTGCCCTTTGTCGTAGAAAAGGAAGGCAGCACCCCGTTGAAACCGAGAGAAATCGGAAGAAAAGAGTTGCTCGGTGATGTTATCACGCTGCGTGGCTTGCTCCGTGCGCGGCAGTGTCTGCATACAGTTGGCGCAGATACACTCTTCCCCATCATCAATCACCCGCCCGCACATCGGGCAGCAGCGAGGGAAGAGGAGTTGGAGGATACTATGGAAGATGGAGAGGGACAATGTGAGTTGAGAGTTGAGAGTTGAGTGTTGAGTGTTGAGGGTTGAGAGTGCGGCAAAGGTAGTGATATTTTGGGATATGTGCAAGTGTTGCGGCAAAAAATGCCGCAAAATCTTGCGATTTATGCGGCATTCTCGGGTTTTGGTGGCGTGTGCTTACAGCGTTACGCCTGTTTTGAAGATGGCTATCTCGTGGTAGCCGTTGCGCTCGTTGTTGGTGAGTGTGCCGTTGGCTACGGAGATGACATAGTCGGTGAAGCGTTTTGCTACTTCTTCCATCGGCTCTCCTTCGGCTATCACGCCCGCGTTGAAGTCAATCCACTGCGGTTTGTTGCGATAGAGGTTGCTGTTGGTGGACACTTTCATCGTAGGCACATAGGTGCCGAAGGGGGTGCCGCGTCCTGTGGTGAAGAGCACGATATGGCAACCTGCGGAAGCGAGTGCGGTAGCAGCCACGAGGTCGTTTCCCGGCGCAGAGAGCAGGTTGAGTCCCTTCACTTGCAAGCGTTCGCCGTAGGGCAAGACACCGCGGACCAGCGACTTACCGCATTTCTGTGTGCAGCCGAGCGCTTTATCCTCCAGCGTGGAGATACCGCCTGCCTTGTTGCCCGGCGAGGGGTTCTCGCCAACAGGCTCGCCGTGTGAGAGGAAATAGTCCTTGAAATCGTTGATGAGCGACACCGTCTCGTCGAAGAGTTGTCGGTTGGCGCAGCGGTCCATGAGGATGGTCTCTGCGCCGAACATCTCGGGTACTTCGGTAAGGATGGTGGTGCCGCCTTGCGCCACGAGGTAGTCGGAGAACACGCCCAAGAGCGGGTTGGCGGTGATACCCGAGAAGCCGTCAGAGCCGCCGCATTTCAAGCCTACGCGCAGTTCGGAGAGCGGGCACTCGGTGCGTTGGTCTTGCTGCGTGAGGGCATATAGTTCGCGGAGGATAGGCATGCAGTATTCCACCTCATCGCCTTCAATCTTCTGGCTCACGACGAAGCGCACGCGCTCGTGGTCGTAGTCGCCGCAGAACTGCTCGAAGACATCGGGTTGGTTGTTCTCGCAGCCGAGTCCTACTACCAAGACCGCACCGGCATTGGGATGGTGCACCATATCGCGCAGGATTTTCTTGGTGTTCTCGTGGTCGTCGCCCAACTGTGAGCAGCCGTAGTTGTGCGGGAATGCGAAGATGTTGTCCGCTCCCGTCTCGCGGCGCAGTTGCTCCGCCAAGCGGCTGACGATACCGTTCACGCAGCCGACGGTCGGGATAATCCACACCTCGTTGCGGATACCCACCTGCCCGTCTTTGCGGCGATAGCCCATGAAGGTGCGGTGGTCGTCGGGGATGTTGAGCACCACCTCTTGGGGGTGGTACTCGTAGGAGAGCAACCCCGCGAGGTTGGTCTTGATATTGTTCTCGTTCATCCACGCGCCAGCTTGTTTGTCTTCGCGGGCATGCCCGATAGGGAAGCCGTACTTAATCACGTTCTCGCCTGCTTTGATGTCGGCGATGGCGATTTTGTGTCCTGCGGGGATGTCTTCCTGCACGGTGATGTGCTTGCCGTCCACTTCTATGACGGCACCTGCCGACAGGGGCTGTATGGCTACAACCACGTTGTCGGCAGGATTGATTTTCAGGATATCAGTCATGGGGATTTACGATTTACGAATTTACGATTTACGATTTGCCATGCGGAAAAGCAGTGTTGATTTACGATTTACGATTGAAGCACAATGCCAATCGTAAATCGTAAATCGTCCAATCGTAAATTTACAAGATGCTCTTTACGGTTTCTACCATGCCTTTGTCTTGGATGCTGCGGAGGAAGCCCTCTACCATGTCGGTCAAGCCCGGGATGGTGTTGAGGTCTTGCTTGCTCTCTTTCCAGATGATGTCGGTAGCGCCAAGCACGCCCTCTGCCACTTTGCGGAGGTCGCCCGTTGCCCAGAGTTGGCTGAGCAGGTCCATAATCTCCTGTGCGTCATTGGGTTGGATGGGGGCTCCGTCGGCGCGGGTGCCGCCTTTGTAGTAGGTGATGATAGCGGCAAGACCGAGTACCAAGCCCTTCGGCAGTTCGCCCTTGCGCTCCAAGTAAGTCTTCAAGCCGGGCAGGTCGCGGGTCTCGAATTTCGGGAAGGAGTTGAGCATGATGCTGGTAACTTGGTGGTCCACATAGGGGTTGTTGAAGCGCTCCAGCACATCGCTTGCGAACTGGCGGAGTTCATCCATCGGCAGGTTGAGGGTCTCCATGAGTTCCTCGAACTGCACTTTGTGGATATACTGTCCGATGACGGGGTCGTTGCAAGCGTCGCGCACGATGTTGATACCGCTGAGGTAAGCCACGGGCGAGAGGACGGTGTGAGGACCGTTGAGCAGGGTAACCTTACGCTCGTGGTAGGGCTTCTCCGACTCGGCGATGAGCACGTGCAGCCCGGCTTTCTCTGCGGGGAACTCCTCGCGCAGTTGCTCGATGCTCATGTTCTCGGGTTTCTCGATGACCCAGAGGTGGAATATCTCGGCTTGCACCACGAGGTTGTCGTTGTAGCCCACTTTCTCTTGAATAGCGGCGATGTCCTTGCGGGGGAAGCCCGGCACGATACGGTCCACGAGCGTAGCGCAGACGTAGTTGTACTTGGTGAACCACTCTTTGAAGCCCTCGTAGTCAGCGCCGAGGTCTTCTTTCCAGAGTTCGATATACTGGTAGATGCACTCTTTGAGGTGGTGTCCGTTGAGGAAAATCAACTCGCAGGGCATGAGAATCAGTCCCTTGGAGGGGCAGCCGTTGAAGGTCTTGTAGCGGCGATAGAGCAGTTGCACGAGTTTGCCGGGATATGCGCTGGCGGGTGCGTCGGTGAACTTGCACGAGGGGTCGAAGGTGATACCTGCCTCGGTGGTGTTCGAGATGATGAAGCGGATGTCGGGCTGCTCTGCCAATGCCATGAAAGCGGCGTTCTGCGAATAGGGGTTGAGGGCGCGCGAGATGACGTCGATACGCTCCAGCGAGTTCACGGGCTCGCCGTTCAGGCGACCTTGCAAGTTCACGTGGTACAGGCAGTCTTGTCCGTTGAGCCACTCCACCATACCTTTGTCAATCGGCTGTACCACTACCACGGAGCCGTTGAAGTTCGTCTTGGCATTCATATTCCAGATAATCCAATCGACGAATGCGCGGAGGAAGTTACCCTCACCGAATTGGATGATACGCTCGGGTGCCACGCTCTTGGGGGCAGTCCATTTGTTTAGTGCTTTTTTCATACTATTGTAATTTTAACGTTATTGAGTCCGCGGATAGGGTTGCCGTAGCACCCAATCCCGACTTATCGGGATTTTTTGCGTAGGCAATTCCGACGACAAAGGTACTGCTTTTCTTGCGAACGGGTAACCATAAAATTACGAAAAATGTAGAAAAATTGATAAACACGAATAGTTTAGTCGTTGTGCAGGGGTTGCAGCGCGTTGTTTCTTGTTTGTGTGCGGTAGTTATAGACCGTTTTGACGGAGATACGCAGGAAGCGTGCGATGTCCTCGGAGCGTGTGATGCCGAGGTGGATGAGGGCATAGACGCGCAGTTCGGTGGTGAGGTGGGGCTTAGAGTCTTTGGTGTTGGTGTTGAACTGTTCTTCGGGCGGCAGGGCGGCGTTGAGGTCTTCGATGAAAGTCGGGAAAAGCGAGAGGAAAGACTCGTCAAAATGTTGGTAGAACTCGTGGAGGGTCTTATCGATTAGTTCGTTGGATTTGACGAGGTTGAGCAGTTGTTTGGGGTTTTCGGAGAGTGCGGTGCGGCGTAGGTTTTTCTGGTATTGCGCCATGGTCTCAATAATGTCGGAACACTCTGTCATATAGCGTGTTACGTAGGTGTCTCGCACACGGTTGGAGATGGTGAGTTGGGTGTTGAGCGTTGAGAGTTTCGCATTTAGTGTCGATAGTTGGGTGTTTAGTGTGGATAGTTTGATGTTTACCCGTTTGTATCGCCGCAAGAGTAGCGCCAGTACGACAAGCAAGAAAGCGAGTACTGCGACAACGGCAATCATGGCATAGATTAGTATCTTGAGTTGATGTTGCTGTTGTGTGATTTGCGAGCGATAGGCGTTGAGTATAAGCGGCATGTCGTTCGCCATCTCGACGGTGCGCAGCCGCGCGCTGCTTTGGTCGGCGTCTTGTATGCAGCAGTTCATGTACTGGTAGGCTCGTTCGATGTCGCCGCGCTGGTAGAGGATGAGCGCCACCTCTCGCAGGGAGGCATGCTCCAGTACACCTTGCTTCATGTCGGCGATGGCGGAAGTGGCGAAATAGAGCAGGGCGGAGTCTTGCAGGGCGCGGTTACCGGTCTGCCAAAAGAGGTGTTGGTAGCAGGAGCCGAGGGTGTTGGCGAAATAGCGGATATAGGGGCTGTTGGCGGGCAGTTGCCGGTAGGTGGGTAGCAGGATGTCCAATGCCTCTTGCGGGGAGTCGGGTAGGAAGGTGAGGGCTTGCTCTTGTTTGAGCCATGCGGAGTCGGTCTCGGAGGCGATGGTGAGGTGCCGCAGCGGCAGGATATGTTCGCGGGCTTGTGCTTGGTCTTCGGCGATGGTGGAGAACTCGGCTTGCCAGATATAGGTAAGGTTAAGGGTTTTGTAGTACTCGTTGGCGATGTCGGGGTACAGGCTTGGGTCTATGTCGTTGAGGATACCGAGGGCGGCAGTGTAGTTGCCCGCCACGGCAAGGCTGTTGGCGATATGGATGTCTGCTTGCTGTTTTTGCAAGTCGTCTTGGGCGAGGTGGTATGCCTCGCGGGCGTAGATAAGGGCAGAGTCGTTGTTGAAACCGTTGTATTGTTGCCACAACTGCTGCGCAAGGTAATACTTGGTCTGCCCTTCCGCCATGCAGTAGTAGTTTTTGGTGGTGAGGATGTCTTCTTCGTGGGCAGAGATGTAAACCTGCCTGTTGGAAATCACGGTGTCTAACTGAAAGAGAATGGAGACGAATAAAGTAAGCATAACAGCGTATATTTTTTAGGGTGTTTTTCGCGGGTCTGTCGCGAGTCTTTCGCGGGTCGAATGCGAGGATAAGTAATCCGACGGCAAAGGTACTGCTTTTTTTGCAAATATGCAAATATCTGCCTTGTTTTCATAGGTAAATCGCTCCTGATTCCACTCCCAATATAGCACCTAATATAAAATAACATCTACTGAAAATCAGATAGTTGCACAGAAAATGTACTCCCAAATAGCCCACTGCTATTGCGTAGGTGTGCGAAATATGTTAATTTTGCAACGCAATTCCGAAAGAGGACTCTGCAACAGAGAAGAGATGAATTGTATTTCAGTCAGTTTAGACGGTCGTCTAAACTGACCTATTTTATTTAATGTGTATATCCTAAAACCCCATTTTCTCCCCGGCGGCAATATGCTATTCTTTTACACCCAATCTACAACAAAATGTCATTCCTTATCATCTGCGATTTTTATCGAAACATTGTCGAGAGGTTGTCGAGACCTTAACGAGACCTAAGAAGTACAAATACCCAATGTATGCCCGTATCAAAATGTTACTTCTTGGCTTAAAATCCCATCATTTTGTCTTTTGCAACAGCAGCCGCTCTCTTCCCCTTTT
This sequence comes from Paludibacteraceae bacterium, assembly GCA_051870955.1. Taxonomy (GTDB): domain Bacteria; phylum Bacteroidota; class Bacteroidia; order Bacteroidales; family Paludibacteraceae; genus Colicola. The sequence continues at coordinate 28,033 of JBJECJ010000102.1, forward strand.
TGCTTCCCGTTTGACGACAATTTTAACGACCGTCTAAACTGTCGTGGCAAAAAGGTGTGCAACGAATTGATAATCAATCAACAAT
>JBJECJ010000103.1:0-27463 GCA_051870955.1 Paludibacteraceae bacterium
CTTATAATCAGGTTTTTATTAACATATCGCGATAATTTATCGCAACACTAGTAATAGATAATCAAAAAATAGTGTTAACTTTGCTGCTCGAAGGCGATATTGCCGCAAAACAATCAAAAAAAGTTAATACAAAATGAAAAATTACATCGATTTGGGTGCAGAGACGGTAGAGTTTGTCCGTACCCGCATGGAAGAGGTTCTGGGAGAAGAGCCGGAAAACATCAACAAGGTGGAATTCAACGTCAAAGAGGTGAAGGAACAGATCTTTCGCCTCTTTTATGATTATCAAGTCCGGCGAGGCTGCCCGCATGTTGCTGCAAATACAGCCAATCTGCTGGGTTTGTCCGAGATGCATGTCCATCGGATGGCAAAAAATAAGCCTACAAAGTGTTAACTAACATTTTGTTAGCAGAATTGGCTGATTTTGCAGTACTTTTGCACCGTCTTTCGAAAGAGAGGCGGTGATCTTTTTATTGATGATTAAAGGAAAACGCGCGTCTTTGACGCTTTCTAGCAAACCACTGTCATAGCCCAACTCGGTATTTCGGGCTATGCGCCCTTGAGTGTAGTTGTTACTTAGTCCGCTTGTATGCAAGCATCCAGGCGTCCTACTAACCAAGTCCACCCGCAGTGTACCTGCTAAATACCAGCGTTGTGCCCTGCCTGCGTTAGAAAACAAAAGAAAACGCGCGTCGTTGCGGTTCTCGGTAGCCCCCCGCATGGTCATGGCCCACGCGGCCTTAGCGTACCAGTCTATTAACTCGCGTTTTTGAGCGAGCTCAACACGCGTCTTACTATCCTGTTACGCCACGCAGTGGAATAACTATTCCCTGCTAGCTACCTCGCCCCGCATCGTCGCTTTGGACACGGCAACCACCGTGTCTAACGGCCGAAAACAGTTTCCTCATCTCGCGTTACTCGAACGATTATTGCTGCGCAATTTTCGGTTACATAAAGGATAGCCAAAGGCAACTGTTGCAAAAAACAAGTGTTTTAATTGCAATAATCAAATATTTTTGATTATTTTCATAAAAAACTTGTCTATTCCAAATATTTTTCGTAAATTTGCGGTTCGAATAGTTGTGCGTGTGTATGTATGGGTATGTATACATGTGCAACAAGTAGAAAGACGAATAAGCAGTGGAGACCCAATCTGAAAATAGAGGAGAGATCATTATTTACCGTGCAGAGGCGGCGATGCTCTCGGGTATGCGTCGGAAGTTATTAGGAGAAAATTTGCTAACTCGTTAATTCGTTAATGCGTTAACTCATTACCAATTGTGAATAGACAATTAAATGGACCAAAGCCCAGGAACATATAGAAACCCGCAACAGATGCCCCCGCAGATGGGGCAGGGGATGATGCAGCCTCCCCCAGGGGCTTCTATGTCTCCGCGTGGGCAATGGCAGCGTCGAGCAATGAATGCGATAGGGAGAGTAAGAGGTATATCTTTCCCGAAATGGGTGACACAATATGCCGTTGGGGCGTATATTGCAGCGCTTTTTGTGGTAACGTTTATGTATTCGGCATATAGTTTGCCCTGGTACTATATGTTATCGGGTATTGTAGCAGTAATGGTGTTCTTTTGGTATGGCAAGCATGTAGCGGAAAGTACATCGGTGCAGAAGATACGAACAAAAAAGAACTTTGAAAAGCGGATTTTCCTAATCGCTTTTTTATTGCGCCTCAGTTGGATGCTCCTGATTTACGCAATATTTATGCAAATTTATGGTGATGCGTTCGGATATATAGATGCAGATGCAAAATACTATCATGCTTTAGGCGAGTTTGTATCAGGTTTAATCGGGAAAGGTAATTTCCATTTTTACGATGAGATAACTAAATGGTGTGGACATGATGATATCGCTGACATGGGATATGGTATCTATGTGGGGTTTGTATATTGGTTGACAGGGAATAGCATTATCGCAGTACGATTGCTCAAATGCGTATGGTCCTCGCTTACTGTAGTACTAATCTATCGTCTCGCTAAACGCAATTTTGGAGAGCAGACGGGGCGTATAGCTGCCATATTTGTTGCTTTATGGCCGAATTTTTGGTATTATTGTGGATGCCATTTAAAGGAAACAGAAATGCTGTTTTTGGCTGTGTTTTTTGTGGAACAAGCAGACCAAATGTTGCGCTCCAGACAATTTACGGCTTGGAAAGTGATGCCGGTACTATTGATAGCGGCTGCCATGTTCACATTTCGAACACCATTAGCGCTGGTGGCTATATTGGCACTATTGTTTACGATTCTGATGTCCTCCACACGAGTAGTGAGTTGGAGTAAAAGAATTTTAGTGGGAGTATGTGCGGTTATATTGATAGGTATTACTATGGGAAATCGAATACAAGAGCAATCCAGAGCCTTAATAGAGTCAGTTCAAACCAGCGGACAAGATAAAAACATGGAATGGCGTTCGCAACGTGAGCATGGAAATGCATTTGCGAAATACGCAGGAACAGCGGTGTTTGCACCTATGATATTTACTATACCATTCCCGACTATGGCTATGGCGTACGATGGGCAGAAGACACAAATGTTGCTGAATGGTGGTAATTATATCAAAAACATCATGTCCTATTTTACCATAATGGCTTTATTTGTTTTATTGCTAACAGGTAAATGGCGTGAACATACATTGCCGTTAGCCTTCCTTTTAGGCTACTTGGTGGTATTAACGTTCAGTTCTTTCCCTCACTCGGAGCGATTCCATCAGCCGGTGATGCCTTTTGAGTTTATGTTTGCCGCATATGGAATAAGCATAGCAGTAACAAAACCTAAATATAAGCGATGGTTCATGTATTGGTGCGGGTTAATGTTTATAGCGGCAATAGCATGGAATTGGTTTAAGTTGGCAGGGCGCGGGATGATATAAGCATCAACGAAACATTACAGATTTTAGATATTAGTTTTAGAGCCATGAGAGTGTTGGTTGTCACAAATTATAAGGCAGATAACCGAATAAGTTATTTTGTAGCAGATCAGATAGAAGCTATCAAACAGGTTGCTTCGGATATGCAAATAGAGGTGTATGGAAAGAAGGGAATGGGAATACTGGGATATCTGCGCAACCTGAAACATTTATGCAGGAAGATAGAAGAATATCAGCCAGATCTTATCCACGCGCATTATGGTTTTTGCGGAGCATTAGCTTGTTTGCAACGAAAGGTGCCTGTGGTCACAACATATCACGGTAGTGATATTAATAAATTTGGAAATAGGATAGTTTCTTATTTGGCGGTATGGATGTCGCGCTATAACATTTTCGTGACAGAGTCATTAGCACAGAAAGCGCATCGCATGAAGAAACATAATAGTTATTTGATACCATGTGGCATTTCTACTAACATGTTTCGACCGATGAACAAACGGCAAAGTCGCGAGCAAATCGGGTTGGATACTGAAATACAATATGTGTTATTCCCAGCTTCGAAATTGAGTATGGTGAAGAACTATGCACTAGCACGCAAAGTGGTAGATTTGTACAACGAACAGCATGAAAAGAAGTTAAAACTAATAGAGTTGGACGGATATACGAGGGATAAGGTGCCGTACGTAATCAATGCGTCAGATGTGCTGCTAATGACATCTCATACAGAAGGTAGCCCGCAAGTGATAAAGGAAGCAATAGCATGCGGATGTCCGATAATGAGTGTGCCTGTGGGCGATGTGGAGACTGTAACAAAAGATGTTCCCAATGCATTTGTGTCAAAGAGTTATGACGCAGAAGAACTTATGAAATTGTTACAGCAAGCTTTGAACGCTGCACCCTACAGAGACGGGGCAAGCGTATTGCAGAAGATGGGTTTTGAAAATGAGATTATCGCAAAGAAGATTGTAGAAATTTATAAGGAGTGCATCAATGATAAATAAAGTCGTTATATTAGGAGGGTTTGTCAATGCTTTAGGAGCGGCGCGCCAAGCAGGACGATTGGGAGTAAATGTGCAGGTGGTTACTAAGAGGAGTAGTAACTTGGCATGTTACTCCCGCTATGTCAAGCATTGTTTCTATTATTCATCGGAAGACGAATTAGCAGAGATTCTAAAGAGGATTGCTAAAGAGGGAACTATGCTTTATCCCACGAGTGATGAAGATGTGGAGTTTATAGATACGAACCGCGAATGGTTGAGAAAAATGTATCAGTTTGTGATCCCAGATTCTGATACGATACGATTATTTGCAGCGAAGACTAATTCTTATCAGTTTGCCGAAAGAAATGGTATACCATATCCACATAGTTTTTATTTGGATGAGGAAGGCAAAATTGCGGATGCTGTTAAAATGACCTATCCGGTAGTTTTTAAACCCTCTGTGATGTATGATTTTCGTGAAAAATTCGGAAAGAAAGCATATATATGTGCAAATGAAAAACGGCTGCAAGAGAAATGTGATTTTATTAAGCGTTCAGGATATCCGTTGGATAAGATGATTGCGCAGGAATTTATGAGTGGCGGTCCAGCATGCTTATTTTCCGTTGGTTTGTTTGCTGTAAATGGGGAAATACGGAAACAGATACAGGTAAATCGTTTACGTCAGCGTCCAATGATATTAGGCAATTCTACAACCTATTGCGTGACATCGAATATAGAACAATTATATGAATATGCCGAAAAAATAGTGCGATTGACGAACTATAGTGGTGTGGCTGAGGTGGAGTTTATGTTGCACAACGGCGAATATAAATTTCTGGAAGTAAACATGCGCTCATGGAAATGGCACTCAATAAGCGATGCCTACGGATTCTCTTTTATCGGAGAGTGCGTCAAGTATCTCAACGGTGAGGCAGCCGGAGAGAAAACACCAAGGAAGAATGCTGCTTGGGTGGATAGAGTGACGGACTGGATGGTAAGTGTGCCGGAGATAATACATGGGCGTATGGGGCTTGGAGCATTTGTTAAATCATATTGTCGAAAGAAGGAACATGCGATTTGGTCTTGGAGCGATATGTTACCAGCATTTGTATATCCGATACAATTAGCACGGAACTTGTTTAGAAAGATAAATTGAGAATATGATAACAGTTTGTTTGACACATGATGTAGATAGGGTGCGGAAGACGTACCAGTATGTTACGAAGACGCTGAAAGCGTTGGCGAAAGGGAAGTTCGGCAAGGCATGGTACATGTTACAGCAGATAAAGGCGAAGAGATCACCCTATTGGGGATTTGATGTGGTGAGGGAGATAGAAGAACAACATGGGGTGAAGTCCACGTTCTTCTTCCTCGAAGAGTCAGCAAAAGTGCAATGGTTGAAACCGAAGTCGTATAAGATAGCGTTGGGACGATATCATGTAAGTGAGCCAAAAGTGGCAGCGGTAATGCGCGAATTGGACGCTAACGGATGGGAGATTGGTTTGCATGGATCGTATTACTCGTATGACAATGCTGAACTGCTGAAACGAGAGAAAACGGCTATTGAGAGTGTGTTGGGGCATGATATAGTAGGCATACGGCAGCATTATCTGAATTGGAACGAGAACACATGGCGCTACCAGGAAGAAGCGGGCTTTAAGTATGATTCAACATGGGGCTTTACACGCGCGATTGGGTTTAAGGAGGATAAGGTGAAGCCGTTCTATCCGATAGAGGGAAGTGATTTTTGCGAGATACCGCTGACGATAATGGACAGTTGTTTTGCTGACGCGAAAGACAGATGGGATCGATTGGAAGAAATTATGGCGGAAATAGACAAGCAGAATGCAGTGCTGGTGATAAACTTCCATACGAATAACTTCGATGAGTTAGAGTTCCCAGATTACAAGAGTAATTATGTGCGGTTGATAGAGACTCTGCAAGAGAGAGATGCGGAATTTATAACGATGAAAGAAGCTTATGAAGATATTATCAAATAACGAAATAGACCGAACCACATGGGCGGAGTTTGTGAAAGCACACCCCAAAGGGAATGTGTTTCAGACGCCGGAGATGTATGACGTATATACTCAAACTCCGGGATATACACCGCAAGTAATAGCGTTGGCGCAAGACAGGAAGATGGTGGGATTGATGATGTGGGTGGTGATGCAAGAGAAAGGTATTATAGCGCGATTCTCGATGCGATCTATCATTCAAGGAGCTCCGCTAGTCAAAGATGATAAACTCGAGTATATCGCGGCAATATTAGAGGCATATGAGCAGATGCGAGATCGGAAAGTCATTTATACACAAATTAGAAACCATTCTGAGATGCTGACCGCCAATGATGCTTTTCAACAATGCGAGTTCCGGTTTAAATCACATCTAAATTTTATCATTACACTTGATGAGGAAGAAGTGGTGTGGAGTCGTGTCGGAAAAGGGCGTATTAAGCAAATCAAGAAAGCACAAAAGAATGGACTTTATGTCGATGTCTTTGAACCGGGGCAGATAACTGATGAACTGATTAATAATGGATATTGCATTATTAGGAGTGTTTATCTGCGCGCAGGGTTGCCATTGACAGATATTGAGCAAATAAGGGCTGCTAACAAACAAGGTATATTAATCATTTTCGTAGTTAGAGATGCAGAAGGAACGATGCTGGGCTGTAGATTTGGATTATTGTTCCGTAATTCGATATATGGATGGTATGCCGGTAGTTATATTCAATACTATAGTCTCTTTCCAAATGACTTGCTAATATGGGAAACGCTTAGATGGGGTATCAAAAATGGTTATGAGATTTTCGATTATGGGGGAGCAGGAGAGCCGAACAAGCCATATGGTGTACGTACATTCAAGCAGCAGATGGGAGGAGAGTTGGTAAACTTTGGACGATATGAAAAGATTCATAGAAAGGTGATGTATATAATAGGAGAAATAGGTGTAAAGTTACTTAAGATATTCAAATGATTCCGCGGTTAGACATACGATTTCCCTTGAAACGCCAATGGCAGTTTTGGTTTGGTAAGCAATACGAGCCGAAAGAAGGCGAGTATCTGCTGAACCATGCGCGGACGGGGATTGTGCTGGCGCTACGTGCTTCTTTGCCGGACGGCGGCAGAGTAGGGGTAGTGGCGTATAACTGCCATACAGTAGCCAATACGGTAGTGAACGCCGGATGTACATCCATATTCGTAGATGTAACAGATGAACTGAAGATAGATGTTGCCACCATACCGACTGATTTGGATGCTATCGTAGTAACGAATCTGTTTGGAATAAGGAACGACATACAGGCTATACGCAAGCGTTGCCCGAAAGCAATCATCATCGTGGATAATGCACACGGATACGGTTTGCCGGCAGAAGGAAATTTTACCGTCTATAGCATCAACCAAGGGAAGTTCCCGGCATTGGGAGAAGGAGGAATACTGATGGTTGCACCTTCGATTGCAGATTTTAGATTTAAGATTGTAGATTTATATAAGGCATTGCCCAAATATAGCTTTATTGCGCAATGCAAACTATTTTGTTCGATGCTAATTAAAGCGATTGCCTATTCGCGCTGCGTATATTGGCTTGTACAGCGAGAAAAGAAAAAAGTAGTTGTTAATCCTCTGCAAGAAATAGCCATGTACTCTATGGCGCCCGGAATAAAACGTCTCTACGCAGCGGCATTGCCGAAGATAGATGCAGAAATAGAAATGCAGAAAAGCAACGCCGAGCGAATCAAGGAATTGGCAGTAGGTCAGTTAGTAGATGAATGGCTGGAGGGGAATAATGCCTTTATGCTCGTTGCGCGAACAGAGAATGTACAAGAACTGAAAGATTGGTTCGAAAAGCAAGGTGTAGAGACTGAAACACATTTCAAGCATGCGATAGATTGGGCAAAGGAGTTTGGATATATTCCGGGATCTTGTCCTACGGCAGAACGATTAACCACAGAATTATTAATGATACCAACATATACGAAGATATGAAAGTACTATTCATGATGAGTCATCCTGCGCACTTCCACATGTTTAAAAATGTGATAGCATGTTTGCAAAAAGATAGACATGGTATTGTGACGGTGATCCGACCAAAAGATATTTTGGAGCAGTTATGCGTAGGTGCTCAGATTCCTTTTATAAAAGTAAAAGCGCGTCCTAAAAGCGCAAGTAAACTTTGTTTAGGGATAGCTTTACTAGAACGAACCATAGAAGTGTGCAGGATCGTGCATCGGGAGAAACCCGATTTTATGATAGGTTCGGATGGTGTGATTGCGGTAGCTGGGAAATTATATGGTATTCCATCATTTGAGTTTTTTGACGATGATTACGAAACAATAAAGTTATATGCAGATATATTTTTCCCAATATATACGGGCGTAATAGCATCGCGTACAACGGATGCAGGGAAATTCCATTATAAAAAGATAGAGTTCGACGGTAATAAGAAACTGACTTATCTTTGGCCAAAGTATTTCACCCCAACTAGTGCAGTCGTGAAGCAATACAACATTGATTCAGAAAAACCGTATTTTCTTCTAAGACTATCAGCCTTAAATGCACATCATGATAACGGAGTAAGCGGAATATCCAATGATGTTGCACAGCGATTAATAAACATTTTGCGACCTCATGGGCAGGTTTATATTACTTCCGAACGGTCCTTAGAGCCGCAGTTCGAGCAATACAGACTGCATATCAATCCATTGGACATCCATCATATTATGGCATTTGCTACGTTATATATAGGTGATAGCCAATCAATGGCAGTAGAGGCTGCAATGTTAGGAACTCCATGTTTGCGATTTAACGACTTCGTGGGCGCAAAGAAGATAGGAGTGATGGAAGAGTTGGAGCATACTTATGGGTTGACGTATGGCATTTCGTCGCATGAGCCGGAGAAGTTATATGCGAAAATTGAAGAGCTGATGGCAATGCCGAACTTGCGCGAAGAGTTCCAGAAACGCAGGCAGAAGATGCTAAGCGAGAAGATAGATGTTACGGCATTTCTTGTTTATTTCATAGAAGGATATCCTGCTACTGTGAAAGAGGTTAAAAATGCTGATGAAAACTTTTGGAAGAGATTTAAATAAGAACCATGCCCTTTTAGGCGGAGCGGACACGGTCTTTCTCCCGATTAGCGGGAGAACGCTCCGGGTTTATTGAGAACTATCCGACATCGGCGAAAGAAGCCAAGAATGCGGATGATGAGTTTTGGAAACGATTTAAATAGCCGATACGGATAAAAATTTTGAGAGTACCCCCCAAAAAAAATACTACTTGACTGCTGAAAGCATACACTATATAGCAAACTCAAATCAAATAAGAAAGTCACGGAATCCCCATAATTTGTTGTATACTAATACTTTATAAAACCATTAATAGAAGTTAACGCATCGCTAATAATTTGAGATTTTATGATAAGACTTTTAACCATTATTGGGGCACGACCGCAAATTATTAAGGCGGCAGCGATATCGAGAGCTGTTCGAGCGAAGTTCGCAGGGCAGATAGAGGAGAAGATCCTGCATACGGGACAACACTACGATGATAACATGTCTGAGGTGTTCTTCCGCGAGTTGGGTATTCCTGCTCCGGATTATAACCTGCATGTGGGAAGCGGCTCGCATGGTGCAATGACAGCACATATTATAGAGGGTGTGGAGGAGGTACTGTGTGGAAAGAGGAGAGAGGAAAGTAGAAAGGACGACTGGAAACCGTTTGACGGTGTCATCGTGTATGGCGATACGAACTCGACATTGGCTGCTGCTGTGGCTGCTGCGAAGATACATGTACCGGTGTTCCATATCGAGGCCGGACTGCGTTCGTTTAATATGGCTATGCCGGAGGAACAGAACCGAATTGTGTGCGATGCGTTGTCGTCGATACTGTTTGCGCCGACACAGACTGCACTCAAGAATCTTGAGGCAGAAGGTGTAGGGGGTACGGTGTATGGTGTACGGAAATTTGCGAATGGGAAGGGACAGAAAGTGGTACTGTCGGGAGATGTGATGTACGACAACTCGATGTACTTCAGTGCCATGGCAGATATGAAGAGCGATATCATCGAGCGGCTGGGACTGAGTTATCGGAACTTTTTGCTGGCGACTATTCATCGTCCGGCAAATACCGATAATGCTGAGAATTTGCATTCTATTTTCCGTGCCTTGAATGACATTGCTTATAGTGGCATAGATGTCATTCTACCTTGTCACCCAAGAACACGAAAAATGATTGGTAATTTGTCATTGGTAATTGGTGATTTGAGTCCGAGGTTACGGATTATAGAACCAGCATCGTTCTTCGAGATCATCCGGCTGGAGAAGAATGCGCGCGTGGTGATGACTGACTCGGGTGGGGTGCAGAAAGAGGCGTTCTTCTACGGCACACCGTGCGTCATCCTGCGACCTGAGACGGAGTGGGTGGAGATTGTTGATGCCGGTGCAGGAATATTGGCTGACGCGGACTATGAGCGGATCATGAAAGCATATGAGGACTTGAGTGGACGGGAAGTGAAGTTCCCTCTGCTCTTCGGCGATGCCCATGCGAGTGAGAAGATACTGCAAGAGATACTCGCGTATCTCGGTTGAAGATTTTGCTTGTGAATAATTTAGAAAAGTAAAGAATATAATGCAAAAAATGTATAAATTACAAGTTTTGAATAAAATCTAATGCAAAAAATTGTATATATTTGAAAAAAGCAGTAATTTTACAGCAAAATAAAAATAAAACGAAATGACATACCTGAAATTCTATAATCAGGGCATCCGTTTGCGTGCTTTAGTACGCAGCAGGTGAGATAGGATTATTCTGTGTGCTGGATGACTGAAAATAAGATGTTAATCAATCTTTCTCTGCGTTGTGCTCTGTTCCAGCCTATTCGCGAAACGGATGAGAAAATAGGTGATATGGTAGAGACGGCAGTCTATGCACAATGGATTCCACGGCAAGGCATTGACATATCCTATGCGAACTGGCGACAGAATAATCGAGAGCAGGGAGAAGTGGATATCGTGGGGATAGATATCGCACGGCAGAAACCACAATGGGGTGTGGAGATTAAATGGAGTGATCGCTATGCAGAATATCCGGGCGAATTGGTATCTCTGCTCGGATTTATGCCTAAGAATGGGTTGGAAGAGGCAATTGTAACCTCCAAAACCAAAACCGCAGATAAGCAAATGGAGCAGGTGTTGTTGCACTTTATACCCGTGGCATGCTATGCCTATACGGTGGGCGAAAATACCCTAAAACATGTGTACGATTATGCCGGATTATAGCCTTGCAAATAAGACGGATGAATCATGCTTATTTGTAAAATGGCTTTTAATGTGCTGAAAATAAGTATGTTATATTGAAAAATAAGAAACAATACCCCAAAAACTTACACAATATGCAACAAAAAATAGCACAGTTGGTGGATATGCTAAAGAAGCAAGGCATTCCTGATGATATGATTCGTATGTTTACTACTATCATCTCGGAGCGGCGGGAGGAACTGGATATGACGAATGAGGAAACTTTTCTTGCTTCGTTGAATAAAGCAATGGAGAAATTGATTTATGAAACCGTTCTATTTGGACGGCAGCACCCCTATCAAGGAACGGCAAGGTATGGTGGAGGCTTTCCAAAGCGGCAAGGGACAAGTGTTCTTGATTTCCTTGAAAGCCGGCGGATTGGGGCTAACCCTCACGGGCGCGAACTATGTGATTCATTTGGACCCGTGGTGGAACCCCGCTATTGAGCAGCAGGCTACCGACCGCGCTTATCGTATCGGACAAAACCAAAAGGTAACGGTCTATCACCTCATCGCTGAGCATACCATTGAGGAGAAGATTTTGCGTCTGCACCAAACCAAACAGTCGCTGGCGGACTCGCTGCTCGAAGGAACGAATATGTTGCACAAACTCACCACGCAAGACCTCTTGGAGTTGTTGGCGTAGGTTGAAAATGAAGAAACTTACAAAGTTTTAGTAAATTTGGCAGAAAAATTGGTCGATATTTTACTCTATATGGTTGATAAAGACGAGATAAAAACGGAGCAGCTGGTATTTGCTATGGGCTATGCTGAAACTACTGCAAAGCGCTATCTCCGCCAATTATCCGCATTCGGTTATTTGGTACCAAAGGGAGGTAACCGAAACAGAACATATAGAAAGGTAACGCATTAGAAGTGCAAAGTTCTAATAAAATTGATAACGATTCTTTCCTATAGCGAGATTGACAGGGCGGAGTGGGGCGCCTTGGCGGCAGGAGCGGAGACGGCGACTTGGTTTCAGACCGAGGCGGCGTATCTGTTTTTTGCTTCGTTGCCGACAGAGATGCGCCCGTTTGCGTATGGGGTGGCGGAGAATGGGGCGTTGAGGGGCGTGGTCGCGGGATTTGTTACCGTGGAGCAAAACCGTTGGCGGCAGTTCTTCACGCGGCGGGCGATTATCAATGGCGGTCCTCTGTTAGCGGAGGATATCAGTGAGGAGGCGCTGCGGTTGTTGTTGGGGAAGGTGAAAGAAGAGGTGTCGAAGGAGGTTATCTATATCGAGATGCGCAATTTCAACGACTATTCGCGTTGGAGAGAGTGTTTTGAGGCATGCGGGTTTGCCTATCAGCCGCATCTGAATTTCCATTTGGACTGCTCGGAGGAGGCGGTTATCCGACGAAATATGCACGAGACGCGCCGCAGGCAGGTGCGCAAAGGATTGGCAAACGGAGCCGTGATAGAGGAGGCACAGACGGAGCAGGAAGTGCGGGATTTCTATCGGATTTTGGAGCAGTTGTATCGGCGAAAGGTGAAGACACCGTTGTTTGGGTTGGATTTCTTCTTGGCGTTTTTCCGACAGGGGGGGGGAAAATACCTGCTGGTGAAGTATCGAGGGCAGGTGATTGGCGGCATGATGTGCCCGATATTAGAGGGGAAGGCGATTTATGAGTGGTATGTGTGCGGGTTGGATGAGCAGTATAGGGAGCAGTACCCGTCGGTGTTGGCGACGTATGCCGCTATGCAGTATGCGGCGGAGCACGGTCTGCCGCGGTTTGATTTCATGGGTGCGGGCAAGCCCGGGGACGATTATGGTGTGCGTGCATTCAAGGCACAGATGGGCGGCAAACTGGTGGAGCACGGGCGTTTCCTGCTGATTGCCAAACCGTTGCTATATCGGATTGGCGTGTTGGGGGTAGCGTGGTTGAGACGCAAGATGTAGATTTTCCTGAAAAGGTTTGCATATGTGAAAAAAAATTAGTACCTTTGCAGGCGATTTCTAATTCAATTTCTCAATATATTTATGGCGCAGCATTATGAAGCAGCCGGCGTGAATTTGGAAGCCGGGTATGAAGTGGTAAGTCGAATCAAGTCGCATGTGAAGAGTACGATGCGATTCGGTTCGATGGGTAACATCGGTTCGTTTGGCGGGATGTTCGATTTGTCGGCATTGCAGGTGAAAGAGCCTATCTTGGTGAGTGGCACGGATGGCGTGGGCACGAAACTGAAGATTGCTTTTGCAATGGACAAACACGATACGATAGGAATAGATGCGGTGGCGATGTGCGTGAACGATGTGTTGGCGCAAGGAGCAGAGCCGCTTATTTTTTTAGATTATGTGGCTGTGGGGCATAATGTGCCTGCGAAGATAGAGGCGATAGTTGCCGGCGTGGCAGAGGGTTGTCGGCAAGCGGGCTGCGCGCTCGTGGGCGGTGAGACTGCCGAGATGCCGGGGATGTACGGCGATGGCGAGTACGACATTGCGGGCTACACAACGGGTGTGGTAGAGAAATCGAAACTGATTGACGGCACGAAGGTGGCTGTGGGCGATGTGCTGGTGGGTATTGCCTCGACGGGCGTGCACTCCAACGGCTTCAGCCTCGTGCGCAAGGTGGTGGCAGACGCGGGCAAAGACTTGCATACCGTTTATCCCGAACTGGATGCGGAGAAACCGCTGGGCGAGGTGCTGCTGACCCCGACGCGTATCTACGTGAAGCAAGTGCTGGAGGTTATTCACAACTGTGATGTGCACGGTGTGGCGCATATCACGGGCGGCGGATTTGATGAGAATATCCCCCGTATTTTCCAGCCCGGGCAGGGCTTCTCCATCAAGGAGGGCTCGTGGGAGATTCTGCCGGTGTTCAAGTGCTTGGAAGAGTGGGGCGGGATTCCTCACCGCGAGATGTTCAATATCTTCAACATGGGTATCGGTATGGTGATTGCCATGCCGGAGGCGGACGCACAGTGCGCGATAGACATCCTCGCCAAGTACGGCGACAAGGCGCAGGTGATAGGTCGGGTGATTGAAGGCGAGAATGAGATTTGCTGACAAGAAAGCAACTGTCGACCCGCGATAGACCCGCGATAGACCCGCGAAAGACCCGCGGTCGACCTGCGAAAATTGAGTTACCAACAATAAGAGAAAAAAGTACAAAAAAAATATGAGGGTATTAGTAAGTGTAAGCGACAAAACGGGCTTGGTGCCCTTTGTGAAAGGTCTGCAAGAGGCAGGCTGGGAAGTGATTGCCACGGGCGGCACGCAGCGTCTGCTGGAAGACGAGGGCGTGAAGACCATTGGAATTAGTGAGGTAACGGGTTTCCCTGAGATTTGCGACGGGCGTGTGAAGACGCTGCACCCGAAGGTGCACGGGGCATTGCTGGCGCGTCGGGACGAGCCGAGCCACATGCAGGCGCTGGCGGAGAACGGTATCGAATTGATTGATATGGTGTGCGTTAACCTCTATCCCTTCCGCGAGACGATTGCCAAAGAGGGCGTTACGATGGCGGAGGCGATTGAGAAGATTGACATAGGCGGACCGTCCATGCTGCGGTCGGCTGCGAAGAACTGGAACGACGTAACCGTGGTGTGCGACCCGACGGACTACGACACTATCCTCAGCGAGGTGCGCGCCACGGGCAACACCACCCGAGAGACGCGCCTGCGCCTGTCGGCAAAGGCGTACACCCACACGGCGGAGTACGACTGCTGCATCGCGACTTACATGCGTCAGCAGGCTGGGCTGAACGAGAAACTCTTCCTTGAATTCGACCTCAAGCAGGGGCTGCGCTATGGCGAGAACCCGCACCAGCATGCGAAGTTCTATGCTGCCACCAAGGCGGTGCCTTTCTCGTTGGCAACCGCCAAGCAGTTGAACGGCAAAGAACTGAGTTACAACAATATCCAAGATGCGAATGCCGCGCTGAATATCGTGCGCGAGTTCGGCGATGTGCCTTTCTGCGTGGGCTTGAAGCACATGAATCCCTGCGGCGCGGCTATCGGTACGGATGTGGTGGACGCGTGGACGAAAGCCTACGAGGCGGACAAGGTGAGCATTTTCGGCGGTATCGTGGCAACCAACTGCGAGGTAACGCGCGAGGCAGCGGAGTTGATGAAGCCTATCTTCTTGGAAATCATCATGGCGCCGAAGTTCTCGGAAGGTGCGCTGGAGGTGCTCTGTACGAAGAAGAACCTGCGTCTGCTGGAGGTGGATATGTCGGCGGACAACGAGTCACACATGCAGTATGTGAGCGTGAACGGCGGTCTGCTGGCGCAGGAGTTGGACACTACAACGAAGGTCATCACGGCGGATATGTGCGTTACCAATGCAAAGCCGACGGAAGAGCAACTGACTGATTTGCAGTTCGCTTGGCGTATCGTGAAGCATGTGAAGTCGAACGCTATCGTGGTGGTGAAAGACGGCAAGACGCTGGGCGTGGGTGCCGGTCAGATGAACCGCGTAGGCTCGGCAGGTATCGCGCTCAAGCAGGCAGAAGAGGCGCTTGCAGCAGAGGGTAAGGACATCCGCAAAGAGGGCTTGGTGATGGGCTCGGATGGTTTCTTCCCCTTCGGCGACAGCGTGGAGAGCGCGGCGCAGTATGGTATTGCAGCGATTGTGCAACCCGGCGGCAGCGTCCGCGACGAGGAGAGCATCGAGGCGGCAAACAAACACGGTATCACCATGCTCTTCACGGGCATGCGGCACTTTAAGCACTAACTTAAAGATAAAGGACCGCTCACTGCGTTCGCTGTTCCACTCCCCCGCCTCCCTTTTAGAGGGGGGAGGGGGTAAGGGGGCGGGAGGAGGACTCGGCATTCAGCCGCAACGAGGATAAAGGATAAAAGCCTTATTACCTTTGTGTTTGGGTTCTCAGAGTTAATGCTATTTAGTCTTTAGTCCTATATCCTTAATCCTTTATCCAAAAAGTGTCCTTTATCTTTCATCGAAATAAACTAATCAGTCTTTTATCCTTCATCCTTTATCCTTTGTCTTATGAAAAAAGTCCTTGTAATCGGTTCGGGCGGGCGAGAGCATGCTATCGTGCATGCGCTGTCGCGCAGCCCGCAAGTGGAAAAGATATTTTGTGCGCCCGGGAATGCGGGTATTGCCGCTTTGGCAGAGTGCGTGGCGGTAAAAGATACGGATGTGCAGGGGCTGCTCGCGCTTGCGAAAGAGAAAGCGGTGGACTTGACGGTGGTGGGACCCGAGGCGGCATTGGCTGCCGGCGTGGTGGACGCGTTCCGCAAGGAGGGACTGCCTATCTTCGGACACACGCAGGCGGCAACGCAGATTGAGTCCAGCAAGGAGTTTGCCAAGCAGATTATGACCAAATACAACGTTCCCACGGCGGGTTATCGTTCTTTCGAACGCTACGAGGATGCGTTGACGTATGTGCAGCAAGGGACACTGCCCACCGTGTTGAAATACGACGGTTTGGCGGCGGGCAAAGGTGTAGTGATTGCCGAGACCTTGGAGGAGGCGGATGCGGCGCTCCGCGACATGCTCTGCAACGAAGCGTTCGGCAAAGGCAAGGTGGTGATAGAGGATTTCCTGCAAGGTCCCGAGTTCTCCTTCATGTGTTTCCTCCATGGCGAGCAGGTCTATCCGATGCCGCTTTCGCAAGACCACAAGCGGGCGTATGACGGCGACAAAGGTCCGAACACGGGTGGCATGGGTGCATATACGCCGCTGCCTTTCATCACCGAGGAGGACGAGACCTTTGCGTTGGAGCATATCCTCCGACCTGTGGCACGCGGCATGGTGCAGGAGGGCAAACCGCTGACCGGCGTGCTCTATGGCGGACTGATGAAGACACCGCAGGGTATCAAGGTGATAGAGTTCAATGCCCGTTTCGGCGACCCCGAGACGGAGGTGGTGTTGCCGCTGTTGGCTTCCGATGCCTACACGCTGTTCCATGCGATAGCTACGGGTGAAGCGCTGCAACCCGCCGATGTGCAGTGGCACGAGCAGGCGACCGTAGGCGTGGTGCTGGCATCGAAAGGCTACCCGGGACACTACGAGAAAGGGTTTGCCATTGAGGGCACGGAGCAGTTTGACGGACTCATCTTCCACATGGGCACGCGTGTCGCAGAGGGACAACTGCTGACCAACGGCGGGCGGGTGCTGATGTGTATCTGCACGGGCGATAACCTGCAGGCCGCACGCGACAAAGTGTATGCCGAACTTTCAAAGATACATTGCGACAACTTATTCCATAGAAACGACATCGCCCATTGGGCATTGTAAACTTCGTGTTTGTAAGCGCTACGCGCTGTAAGAAACTTTGTGTAAAAAAGCGCTATGCGCTGTAAAGAAGCCCCTTCGGGGCTGTACACGGAGCGAAGCGGAGTTCTATACACGAAGTTAAGTACACGAAGTTCCCAACACGAAGTTAAAAACACAAAGTCATTATGATTATTGACGGAAAACAAATATCCCAATCTCTGAAAGACGAGATGAAAATCGAGGTGGAGAACCTCGAGAAACAGTATGGCCGCAGACCCTGCCTCATGGTGATTATCGTGGGAGACAATCCCGCCAGCCGCTCCTACGTGCGCGGAAAAATCAAAGCGACGGAGTATGTCGGCATGGACGGGCACCTCATCGAACTGCCGGAAGACTGCTCCGAGGAGCGCCTGCTGCAAGAGATAGAGACGCTCAACCAAGACCCCAAGGTGGACGGTATCTTGGTGCAGTTGCCGCTGCCGAAGCATATCAGCGAGGATAAGGTGATTGCCGCCATTGCCGCCGAGAAAGACGTGGATGGTTTCCACCCCGAGAACGTGGCGCGGCTCTGGCTCAACCAGCCCTGTATCCTGCCTTGCACGCCGAAAGGTATCCTCGTCCTGCTGGATAAGGCAGGCGTGGAGATTGCGGGCAAGAAGGCCGTAGTAGTAGGGCGCAGCAATATCGTGGGCAAGCCCGTAGCCAAACTGCTGCTGGATAGGAACGCCACGGTTACGATAGCGCACAGCCGCACCAAAGACCTGCCTGCCGTTTGCCGCGAGGCGGACATCTTGGTAGCCGCAGTGGGCAGACCGCAGATGATTACGGCGGACTATGTGAAGGAGGGTGCAGCCGTGATAGACGTGGGTATCAACCGCGTGGACGGACACTTGGTAGGCGATGTGGACTTCGAGAGCGTGGCACCCAAAGCAGGTGCCATCACCCCCGTCCCCGGCGGCGTAGGGCCAATGACCATTACCATGTTAATGCAGAATACAATCGAATGTTTCAAACTGCGTGTTTGCAAGCGCAACGCGCTGTAAAGAAGTTTGTGTAAAAAAGCCCTTTGGGCTGTAAAGAAGCGCAACGCGCTGTACACGGAGCGAAGCGGAGTTTCTTACACGAAGTTCTTAACACGTAGCGAAGCAGAGTTATCAACACGAAGTTAAATACACGAAGTTAAAATTATGAAAACAGCCTTGATAACAGGTGTAACGGGGCAAGACGGCTCCTACCTGAGTGAATTTTTGTTAGAGAAAGGATACGATGTCCATGGTATCATCCGCCGTTCATCGGTGGACTATCGTGAGCGTATCGCCCATCTGGAGGGGCAACCGCACTTCCACCTCCACTACGGCGATATGTCCGATTCAATGGGACTCATCCAAGTCATTGGTAAGGTGCGCCCCGATGAAATTTACAACCTTGCGGCGCAGTCGCATGTGCAGGTGTCTTTCGACTCGCCGGAGTTCACTGCGGACATCGACGCCACGGGTGTCCTCCGCGTATTGGAGGCGGTGCGTGCATGCGGTTTGGCGGACACTTGCCGTATCTACCAGGCTTCCACGTCCGAACTCTATGGTAAGGTCGAAGAAGTGCCGCAGAACGAGAACACGCCCTTCCACCCCTATTCGCCCTATGCCGTTGCCAAACTCTACGGCTATTGGATAGTGAAAGAATACCGCGAGGCATACAATATGTTTTGCTGCTCGGGTATCCTCTTCAACCACGAGTCCGAGCGCCGCGGCGAGACCTTCGTTACCCGCAAGATTACCTTGGCGGCGGCGCGTATTGCGCAGGGTAAGCAGGATAAACTCTATCTGGGCAACCTCTCTTCGTTGCGCGACTGGGGCTATGCGAAGGACTATGTGGAGTGTATGTGGCTTATCTTGCAGCACAAGACGCCCGAGGACTTTGTGATTGCTACGGGTGTGCAACACTCCGTGCGTGAGTTCTGCGACTTGGCATTCCGCGAGGTCGGTATCACGCTGCATTTCGAGGGCGAGGGCGCGAACGAGAAAGGTATCTGCGAGGCGGGACCTGCTCATCTGGTGGGCAAGACGCTGGTGGAGGTATCTCCCGATTTCTATCGTCCCACCGATGTGGTGAATCTGTGGGGCGACCCGACCAAGGCGCGTGCAGAACTCGGGTGGAACCCGAGCAAGACCACGTTTGAGCAACTGGTGCACCTGATGGTGCAATCGGATATGAAGAAGGTCGCAGCAGACCATGCTGCAGAGCAGGCACGCACCAACCTCGCCGAATACCTCGAGAAAGGAATCGTCAAATAAAAAAGAGTTAGTCATTTCATGTTTGTCATTGCATGTTAAACGCGAAGCGCAAACACAAAGTGACCAACAGGTACTGACCAACACAAAGTGATAAACCATGCAATTAGATTCTAAGATTTACGTAGCAGGGCACCGCGGGATGGTGGGCTCTGCTATCGTGCGCGAACTGCAGCGGCAAGGCTACACCAATATCATCACGCGCACGCACAAAGAGTTAGACCTTTGTCGTCAAGACCAAGTGGAGGCTTTCTTCGCGCAGGAGAAACCCGAATACGTCTTCCTCGCTGCGGCGAAGGTAGGTGGTATCGTTGCCAACCAGAGTGCATTGGCTGACTTCATGTACGACAATATGATACTTGAGATGAACGTCATCCATGCCGCATGGCAGAACGGCTGCAAGAAACTCGAGTTCTTAGGCTCATCGTGCATCTATCCTCGCCTTGCGCCCCAGCCGATGAAAGAGAGTTGTCTCCTTACAGGCGAGTTGGAGAAGACCAACGAAGCGTATGCCCTGGCGAAAATTAGCGGACTCAAATACTGCGAGTTCCTCAATCGCCAGTATGGCACCGACTATATCTCCGTCATGCCGACCAACCTCTATGGTCCTAACGACAACTACCACCCCGAGCACTCTCATGTCCTCCCTGCGCTTATCCGCCGCTTCCACGAGGCGAAGGAACAGCACCTCCCGTTCGTTACCTGCTGGGGAGACGGCTCTCCCCTGCGCGAGTTCCTCTATGTGGATGACTTGGCGAACCTCTGCGTCTTCTTGATGAACCACTATTCCGGCAACGAGACAGTCAATGCCGGTACTGGTAAGGAACTGACTATCAAACAACTGACAGAACTCGTCGCAAAGGTGGTCGGCTACGAGGGTGAGATACATTGGGATACGACTCGTCCTAACGGTACACCTCGCAAACTGCTGGATGTCAGCAAGGCTACTGCACTCGGCTGGACCTACAAGACCGAACTCGAAGACGGTATCCGTCTTGCCTACGAAGACTTCCTCCATAACCCCATGCGCGCCGAGAGATAAACGAAACATACCGTTATCAACAAACCAAAAGAGGCTGCCTGACAACGCAAGTCAGACAGCCTCTTTTTTATCGATATAAGCCCCCACCAACGCCGCAACTCTATCGCAACTCTATCGCGGGTCTATCGCGGGTCTATCGCGGGTCTATCGCGGGTCGGCAACTGACGGCACACGAATCTCTCCGTCGAACACAATCGTTGCACCGCCCGTCATGCGCACATTCCAATGGTCGTCTATGCTAATTTGCAGGTCTCCGCCGAGCAGGTGAACCGTTACTTCATGGTCGGTCAGCCCTTGTGCATAGGCGGCTACGGCGCTGGCGCATGCACCTGTGCCGCATGCCATAGTCTCGCCGCTGCCTCTCTCCCACACGCGCATGGTCAGTTCATGCCTGTTTTCCACGCGCACGAACTCTACATTTGTCCCATGCGGAAAGCGGCGGTCTTTCTCAATACGCGGACCTGTCTGCCACACCATCTCGTCCCTAATCTCACCGTCCACCATCACCACAGCATGCGGATTCCCCATATCAACGACCGATAAAGGAGGCAGGATAAAGGATGAAGGACTTAATGCTTTCGTTTCTGAAGTTTCAAGGAGGTGCGGTCTCCAGGCCGCACTCTCAGAGTCGGCGCTATTGAGTCTTTCATCCTTCATCCTTAATCCTTCATCCAATATCGCTTTCCCCATCTCCACGCAAACCGACTCCACTACGCCGTCGTGCACTTGCAGATGAAGTACCTTCACTCCCGCACCGGTCTCCAAGGCAACAAGGGTCTTGTTTGTAAGCCCACGCTCATAGACATACTTGCCGATACAGCGCGTTGCATTCCCGCACATCTCCGCCTCCGAACCGTCTGCGTTGAAAATCCGCATACGAAAGTCGCAAGCCTCGTCTCTCGGGGGCATGATAAGCACTATTCCATCCCCGCCGATACCCGTATGGCGATTGCTCAGTCGAACAGCCAAGGCCTGCCAATCAACAGAAGAAATAGGGTAGGAGACCAAATCGAAATAGATATAGTCGTTTCCCAACCCGTGCATTTTGGTAAATCGCATAGACGTTCTCATTTTTCCGACGACAAAGTTACTACTTTTCTTTCAAATATGCAAATCCAATTTGTAACTATTGTATTTCCGATAATGCTCGTTAATTCCTTGTGGAGCATAAATTGATGGTCAATCCATGGCAAATTAATGGAGAATAACAACTTTTTTGCACTTTTTTGAGAAAAAATTTGGTGGTTTCAAAAAAAAGCAGTACCTTTGCAGTCGCTTTCAAAGAGAGATACACTCCTTATCTTATCAGAGCAACAATGTATTTTGCCAAATGGTGTAATGGTAGCACTACAGATTCTGGTTCTGTCTGTCTGGGTTCGAGTCCTGGTTTGGCAACAAGAAAGAGGTTGAAAAGACCTCTTTTTTTGTGGCTACATTTGCACATCTCAAAAAAAAGCAGTACCTTTGCCCGAGAATGACGCCATGCATGTTCATGTTCCATAGTATCCGAAGCATGAGCCCTCATAATTCTTAATTCATAATTCATAATTAACTCATGCATAAATCCGGTTTTGTAAATATCGTAGGCAATCCCAACGTGGGCAAATCGACGCTGATGAACGCCTTGGTGGGCGGGCGTCTGTCTATCATCACCTCCAAGGCGCAGACCACGCGCCATCGTATCATGGGTATCGTGAACGGCGAGGACTTTCAGATGGTCTATTCCGACACCCCGGGCGTGCTGCAACCCAACTATAAGTTGCAGGAGCAGATGCTGGAGTTCTCACGCTCGGCGTTGGTGGACGCGGATGTGTTGCTCTATGTAACGGACGTGCAGGACAACCCCGACCGCAACGCCGATTTCCTCGAAAAGGTGAAGAAGATGGCGGCTTCGCGGGCGCGTGTGTTCCTCGTAATCAACAAGATAGACCTCACCACGCAAGAGACCTTGGAGCAGTTGGTGGCGTTTTGGCAGAAACTGCTGCCCGAGGCAACCGTCTTCCCCATCTCGGCGCGCGAGAAGTTCGGCGTGGCGCAACTGTTCGATGCCATCCGCGATGCGCTGCCCGAGTGCCCGCCCTTCTTCCCGAAAGACCAACTGACCGACAAGCCCGCCCGCTTCTTCGTGGATGAGATTATCCGCGAGAAAATCCTGCTCAACTACGATAAGGAGATTCCTTACAGCGTGGAGGTGGAGGTGGAGTCCTTCCGCGACGAAGAGCCCTCCGAGCAGCACAAGAAAGGGATAATCCGCATTAGCGCGGTTATCTACGTGGAGCGCGAGAGCCAAAAAGGCATCATCATCGGCAAAGCGGGCTCGGCGCTGAAGCGCGTAGGCTCGCTGGCAAGGGCGGACATAGAGGAGTTCTTCCAAAAACCCGTCTTCCTGCAACTCTTCGTGAAAGTGGACAAGGACTGGCGCAGCAACCAAAACCGCCTAAAACACTACGGGTATGATTTGAATTAAAATCCAATTTCTTTTCCCAACTATGAAAGCACGTTTATCCGAATGGCTTAACTCTTTGTCGGGAGCGCTCGGCGACTCTTTCTATGCCACTCCGCTCAAGAACGAACCCGGCTGGTGTATCATCCGTCAGAAGCCGCGCAAGCGTCCGAAGGGATGGAAGATGTCCGACGAGCAGGCGAAGCAGGTGGACGCTATGCGCAACCGTCAGGCATTGGCGTCCGCCGCATACCGCGACCCCGAGCAGCGCGCACGTTACCAAGCAGAGTACGAGGCATGGCTCGAGAGCGAACACAAACGTGGACGCTACACCCACATGTACAACGGCAAACACGTCCGTTTCCTCTGGGACTATATCCGTTACCAATTCTAACCGCTGTATATCATGTATCCCTCAGCCATTCTAATCGGTATCTGATCGGTATCTGATCGGTATCTAATCGGTATCTGATCGGTATCTGCTCGGTTCTGAGAGCAGACTCTATCGAGACTCGACCGAGACTCTACCCACACATCCTACCGAGTGTACCCGCGACCTGTCGGGACTAAAATCGAACACCCTCTTCTCGCTTATCCACACCCAAAATCATAAAAAAGCAAATTTTATTTGCACAATTCAAAGAAAAGCACTATCTTTGCACCGCAGTTGATACATGGGGAGTACATATTTTTTAGTAGCGTTATAAGCCGAACTTGAGTTTCTGGAAACTTCGACACTTTTCAGTAATAATATTAACCAAGCACAGCCTATACGCTCGCGCCGCAAGGCGTGGGCTTTTGTGTATAATTTGGTTAATATAGGTAGTCGAAGACCTCAGAAACTCAGATGAAGCAAGAAAAGTTCACGCTTTTTCTTATCCACAAACAACATATATTCACTAAATCCTATACAATCATGAAAACAAAACATTTACTCCCGCTTTTGGTGCTCCTCATGACCACCCTAAGCACCCAAGCCTACGACTTCCAATCCGGCGACTTGTACTACAACATCACACGTAAAAACACCGTGGCGGTAACCTGCCAAGAAGAATGGAGTAGTACCAACTACCAAGGTCTCACCACTGCCACCATCCCCGAAACCGTTACCTACAATGGAACGACCTACTCCGTAACAAGCATTGGAAACTATGCGTTCCTTTATTGCTCCTCCCTCACCTCCCTCACCATCCCCAACTCCGTAACAAGCATTGGATACGCGGCGTTCAGTGGTTGCTCCGCCCTCACCTCCATCACCATCCCCGAATCCGTAACCAGCATTGGAGACGATGCGTTCTCTGGTTGCTCCTCCCTCACCTCCATTACCATCCCCAACTCCGTAACGAGCATTGGAGCCGGTGCGTTCGATGGTTGCTCCGCCCTCACCTCCATCACCATCCCCAACTCCGTAACAAGCATTGGAGAATGGGCGTTCGGCGGTTGCTCCTCCCTCACCTCCATCACCATCCCCAACTCCGTAACAAGCATTGGATGGTATGCGTTCTCGGATTGCTCCTCCCTCACCTCCATCACCATCCCCAACTCCGTAACTGGTATTGGAAGTGGTGCGTTCAGCGATTGCTCCTCCCTCATCTCCATCACCCTCCCCAACTCCCTAACGAGCATTGGAAGTTCTGCGTTCGATGGTTGCTCCTCCCTCACCTCCATCACCATCCCCAACTCCGTAACGAGCATTGGAATGTGTGCGTTCGCTCATTGCTCCGCCCTCACCTCCATCACCATCCCCAACTCCGTAACGAGCATTGGAGGTAGTGCGTTCTCGGATTGCTCCTCCCTCACCTCCATCACCATCCCCAACTCCGTAACGAGCATTGGAGACGGTGCGTTCTATGGTTGTTCCTCCCTCACCTCCATCACCATCCCCAACTCCGTAACGAGCATTGGAGACAGTGCGTTCGCTCATTGCTCCGCCCTCACCTCCATCACCATCCCCAACTCCGTAACGAGCATTGGAGGTAGTGCGTTCTCGGATTGCTCCTCCCTCACCTCCATCACCATCCCCAACTCCGTAACGAGCATTGGAGACGGTGCGTTCTATGGTTGTTCCTCCCTCACCTCCATCACCATCCCCAACTCCGTAACGAGCATTGGAGACAGTGCGTTCAAGTATTGCGAATCCCTCACCTCCATCACCATCCCCGAATCCGTAACGAGCATTGGAAGTTCTGCGTTCAGTGGTTGCTCCTCCCTCACCTCCCTCACCATCCCCAACTCCGTAACAAGCATAGGAAACTATGCGTTCGCTTATTGCTCCTCCCTTACCTCCATCACCATCCCCAACTCCGTAACGAGCATTGGAAGTTCTGCGTTCCGTAATTGCTCATCCCTCACCTCCATCACCATCCCCAACTCCGTAACGAGCATTGAAGAATATGCGTTCGCTTATTGCTCCTCCCTCACCTCTATCACCATCCCCAACTCCGTAACAAGCATTGGAGACTATGCGTTCCGTTACTGTTCCTCCCTCACCCAAATCACCTGTTTAGCTCCAACACCGCCAACTTGTGGTAATTATTGTTTCGGCAGTGTCCCCCGCAACATCCCTCTCTATGTACCGGCAGAGTCCGTAGAGGCGTACAAAGCCGCTGCCGTATGGCAAGAGTTCAACATCATAGGCGAGTCCAATGCCCCCACTGCCATTGAGAACGCTCGCAACACCGACACGCACGGCGTGCAGAAACTCCTCCGCAACGGACAAGTCCTCATCCTCCGCAATGGCGTAACTTACGACATGATGGGACAGCGGCTGTAGTCCCGTGCTATCCTTCCACATCCTATAAAAGACACCTTCGTTGTTCCATGCTGCGAGGGTGTCTTTGGTAGGCGGGACATCAGCGTACGCCGGACATTGTCAGTCTAAAACTGCCATTTTGTCAGTCCGAGCCTGCCATTTTACCGTATTTTGCTTTTTGGCACAATGTTTGATACTAAATCAGTGAAAGTTTAGAAACAGGATTAAGGACACAGGATAAAAGACTTATTACCTTCGTCCATACAAAACTAATTCGTCTTACATCCTTCATCCTTTATCCTTCATCCAACAAAGAATATTAACTAAAAAAAGCATAAACGATTATGAGCAAGATTATTGGTATTGATTTAGGAACGACCAACAGCTGCGTAGCAGTGATGGAAGGTAATGAACCTATTGTGATTGCAAACTCCGAAGGCAAGCGTACTACGCCTTCTGTAGTAGGATTTGTGGATGGCGGCGAGCGCAAAGTGGGCGACCCCGCAAAGCGTCAGGCTATCACCAACCCCACCAAGACCGTATATAGCATCAAGCGTTTCATGGGCGAGACCTATGACCGCTTGGGAAACGAGATTGCGCGTGTGCCTTACAAAGTAGTAAAAGGCGACAACAACACCCCGCGCGTGGATATCGACGGTCGTCTCTACACCCCGCAGGAGATTTCCGCCATCATCCTTCAGAAGATGAAGAAGACCGCGGAAGACTACCTCGGGCAAGAGGTAACAGAAGCCGTTATCACCGTGCCTGCTTACTTCAACGACTCGCAGCGTCAGGCTACCAAGGAAGCCGGCGAGATTGCCGGACTGAACGTGCGCCGTATCGTCAACGAGCCTACCGCAGCCGCACTGGCTTACGGTTTGGACAAGTCGAACAAAGACATGAAGATTGTGGTCTTCGACTGCGGTGGCGGTACCCACGATGTCAGCGTCTTGGAGTTGGGCGACGGAGTCTTTGAGGTGAAAGCCACCGATGGCGATACCCACCTCGGAGGTGATGACTTCGACCACCGTATCATCGACTGGCTCGTACAGGAGTTCAAGAACGAGAACGGCGGTGCAGACCTCTCGAAAGACCCGATGGCTATGCAGCGTCTGAAAGAGGCTGCCGAGAAGGCTAAAATCGAGTTGTCGAACACCACGACCACCGAAATCAACCTGCCGTATATCATGCCGGTGAACGGTGTGCCCGCACACTTGGTAAAGACCTTGACCCGTGCGAAATTCGAGCAACTGATTGACGACCTGATTCAACGTACCATCGCGCCTTGCCGCACTGCCCTGCAGAAAGCCGGCATGAGCACGAGCGACATCGATGAGGTCATCTTGGTAGGTGGCTCCACCCGTATCCCCGCCATCCAAGACGCTGTGCAGAAGTTCTTCGGCAAGACCCCGAACAAGGGCGTGAACCCCGACGAGGTAGTGGCTGTCGGTGCGGCTATCCAAGGCGGTGTCCTGACGGGCGACGTGAAAGATGTGCTCCTGTTGGACGTAACTCCGCTGAGCCTCGGTATCGAGACCATGGGCGGCGTGATGACCAAGATGATTGAGAGCAACACCACCATCCCGACCAAGAAGACCGA
>JBJECJ010000104.1:0-4957 GCA_051870955.1 Paludibacteraceae bacterium
TGTCGCTAGCGTTCATCCTGAGCCAGGATCAAACTCTTCGTTGTAAATATAAAAATTAGTTTCCTTAGCCCAAAACGACCCAATCTCTAATTATGAATTATGAATTTTGAATTATGAGCGCATTGCTGAACTCATACTCCCTTTTTCATAAACCATAATTGATTTATTGTGTACTTAATTAACGGGAACTTTTTGTTACAATATACAATATATATTATATATCGTTTCCTGTTCTTGTACTACATCTTGTATTGACAATCTTTCAAAGACCACGTGCCTCGTTTTTCACGAAAGCGGGTGCAAAATTACTGCTTTTTTTTGACATGACCAAATTTTTAAGAAAGTTTTTTGCATTTTCTTCGTAACTCGCTGATTCTCAGTGCCCATTTTTTAGAGCAGTCATGAACGCCAATCGGTCAGTATCTCACAGAACACACACTCTCGTTCTTCCGAAAGCGGGTGCAAAATTACTGCTTTTTTACGACATGACCAAATTTTTACAACCTTTTTTCGCATTTTCTTCGTAACTCATTGATTACCAAAATATGTTTTATAACATGTTTTTGAGGTGTTTTGAGGAAAATAGTTTGTTGGCTGCGGTTCGGGGCTTAGCGGGGCACAGGAAGATGGCAAATCCACGGGACAGCGCTATATTTTGGGCACAAAGGCGGTTGGGTTGCGGTTTTTTATACGTGTTTTGGACAATTTATCCAAGTCCCTTAGCGGCTCGGAAAAGGCTCTATTTCGTCTCGCTTATGTTCCGATAATGTTACGATAATGTTCCGATAATGTTATGGCACAGTCACGGGCACTTCTCGGGGGAGTATCGGGGCGATTTCTTTGGAAATTTGGACAATTATTTTCAGAGCGCCCTATCCTACCCAACCGATTGTCAAAGAAGCATGCCCGTTATGGCATTTTTTTGAGAAAAAGGAGATAAAATAACATAATTATTTGCACAGGTGCGATTTTTTTTGTAACTTTGCACGCTATTTTGCGAACAAACACACATATTAATATGGATAAGATAAGTTATGCAATAGGTCTGAGCATGGGTCAGAACCTGATGAGCAGCGGCGTGGAGTCGCTGGAGTACAACGATTTGGCAGCGGGTATCAAGGACGTGCTGGAGAAGCAGAAACCGCAGATTTCCTACCAAGAGGCGCAGCAGGTGCTGGGTAAGTTCTTCTCGGAGTTGGAGGCGAAGGTGGCAGGTGCCGCCAAAGCACAGGGCGAGGCTTTCTTGGCAGAGAACGCGAAGCGCGAAGGCGTGAAGGTAACGCCGAGCGGGCTGCAATACGAAGTGCTGGAAGCCACATTAGGGCAGAAACCCAAAGCGACAGACAGAGTGAAGGTGCACTATGAGGGCACGCTGGTGGATGGCACGGTTTTTGATAGCAGTTACAAGCGCGGGGAGCCCATCACCTTCGGGCTGAACCAAGTGATTAAAGGCTGGACGGAGGGTCTGCAACTGATGTCCATCGGGTCGAAATACAAATTGTTTATTCCCTACCACTTGGGCTACGGCGAGCAGGGTGCCGGCGCGTCGATTCCGCCCTACGCCGCGCTGATTTTCACGGTGGAGTTGCTTGACATTACATGTTAAGCATTGCATGTTAGACATTTCATGTTGACATTTCATGTTGGCACTGCATGTTAAACGCGGAGCGCCGACAGAAACTGACTAACTTACCGCAGGCGAGACGCCTGCGTCCCCAGAAGAAGGAACTGACTAACACAACGTGGCAAACAGAAACTGAACAACTTATTAACTTAAACAATATGAAAAAGATTAGTATTTTTGCATTGGCATTGGCGATGGTAGGTTGTGCGAACACCTACAAAGCACAGGAGGCCGAACTGACGAGTCAGAACGACTCGATGAACTTCGCGCTCGGCTATATCAATGGCGCACAACTGAAGATGTATCAATTGTCCGGCGAAGAGGGCAAAGACCTCGACGAGTCGGTAACCGAGTTTATCGACGCGCTGCAAGCCGGCTACGACGGAAAAGTAGAGGAACTGTCCGACGCAGCGAAGATGGGTCGCAACATCGGTGCAGCAGCCAAGGCTTCCGAGGAGAAAGGTCTGGCAGAGAACGACAAATGGACCTTCAACGAGAAGTTGTTCTTCCAAGGTTTGGTGAACGGTTTGAACGGCGACACGACCGTGATGCTCGTGGACGTTGCCCGCAGTTTCTTCCAGACCGCATACCGTAACTCTATGAGCGACACCACATTAGTGGCAGGCAAGACCATCAAGTCGAGTTGCCCGCGCGTGGCAAAGACCGTAACGCTCGGCTCGTTCATCGACAGTCTTAACTACGCTTTCGGTCTCTTGAACGGCGACCAGATGAAGATGTATGTGCTGATGAACGACTCGGACGGCAACTTGCAGAAAGAACTCATCGTGAACATCAACCACGGGCTGAAACAGCGCGTGAAGAACCCGCAGTTGGTCAACATGGGTGAGCAAATCGGCAAGAGTATCAAGGAGCAAGAGGGACAAGGTCTGCTCATGGAGCCTGCGCTGGCAACGGACTTTGAGTTGATTAAACAAGGCTTCGTGAATGGTCTGTACGGGCATGATACTCAATTTGATATGCAGTCGGCAGGCGACTATATCGAGAGCACGATGAACAACCTCAAATACGGCGACACGAAAGCGCAGGGCGAGCAGTTCCTTGCTGAGAACGCATTGCGCGAGGGTGTGAAGGTAACCGAGAGCGGTTTGCAATATGAGGTTATCAAGATGGGCAAAGGCAAGAAGCCGAGCGCGACCGACCGCGTGAAGGTGCATTACCATGGCACGCTGATTGACGGCACGGTGTTCGACAGCAGCGTTGAGCGCGGTGAGCCCATCACCTTTGGGTTGAACCAAGTGATTGCCGGATGGACAGAGGGACTGCAACTCATGCCCGTGGGCTCTAAGTTCAAACTGTATATCCCACAGGAGTTGGGCTACGGCAGTCGCAATGCAGGCAGCATTCCTCCCTACTCGACCCTGATTTTCGAGGTTGAATTGCTCGGGATAGAGTAAAGCGCGTTGCGCTGTTGGAAACTATGTGTTGAAAAGCCCCTTTGGGGCTGTAAAGAACTGCCGTGTTAGGAAGCCCTATCGGGCTGTACACGGAGCGAAGCGGAGTTAATAACACGAAGTTTCCTACACGAAGCGAAGCGGAGTTTACCTATGGGTATCATAGCACGACAGAGTATCAAAGCCACCATCGCCACCTATTTTGGGGTGGCGGTGGGCTTTTTCACTACTTTCTTCGTGCTTACCCGTTTCCTCACGGCGGAGGAAATTGGGCTCACGCGCGTCCTGATTGACGCCGCCACGCTCTTTGTCAGCCTTGCGCAGTTGGGGACTTCCTCTTCGATTATTCGCTTCTTCCCCTATTTTCGGCAGAAAGAGCATACCAAAGGAGGTGCAGGGGCGAACTTTTCCTCCGCAGGCGAGACGCCTGCGTCCCCAGTGGAGCGGCTCCCGATAAATTCCGATATGCATCGGAACCGTACCTCCTTGCACAGCGACCACGGTTTTTTCTTTTGGACGGTGGTGATACCGCTGGTCGGGTTTCTTCTCTTTGCCCTACTCTATTGGGCTTGCCGCGTGCCGCTGGGGCAGTGGTTCGGCGAGAAGTCGCCGCTGTTCTTGGACTATTACTACTTTGTGCTCCCGCTGGCGTTCTTCCTGCTCTATCAGACTATTTTTGAGACTAACTGCAATGTGCTGATGCGCATTGTGGTGCCCCGTATGGTGCGCGAGGTGGTGGTGCGCCTCGGGATGTTGGCATGCTACCTGCTCTACGCTTTTCGCGTGCTGTCGTTAGACGGGTTTGTGGTGGCGGTCTGCGCCAACTACGGCATTGCCGCCCTCATCAACCTCGGTTACCTCATTGCCCTCGGGCAGATTTCTTTCCGTCCCGACTGGCAGTTTCTGCGCACGAACATCCCGCTGGTGAAGAACTATTTGCGCTATTCGAGTTTCGTCTTTGTTTCCGCGCTGGCGGCGGCATTGGGACCGACGCTCTCCTCTTTCTTCATCACCGCCAAGATGGGGCTTGACTACACGGGGATTTTCGCCATCGCCACGTATATCGCCGTTATCGTATCTATTCCCTATCGGTCGCTCACCGCGATTGCTTCGCCGCAGTTGGCGCGCGCCACCAAGGAGCAGAACCACGCCGAGGCGCAGACGCTGATTCACCAAGTGAGCAGCAATCTGTTGCTGATAGGAGGACTGCTGTTTTTCTTGATTTGGTGCAACATCGACCTGATTTTCCATATCCTGCCCAACGGTGAGACCTACGCGGTGGCAAGGAATGTGGTGTTCATCCTCTCGCTGACACAACTCATCGTTGCAACCTGCACCATCTCGCTGACCACTATCTCTTTCTCGCGTTACTATGCGTTCTCCCTGCTGTTCTCACTGATACTCACCATCACCTCGCTCTGCCTGAACAACTACCTGATACCGCTCTACGGCATGGAAGGTGCTGCCGTCAGCACTTTGCTCTCCAACGCCCTCTATTTCGCCCTCGCGTTGCTGGTGCTGCGCTTCGCTTGCCACCTGCGCCTGCTCAATGGCAATGCGCTGAAAACCATACTGTTGTTGGTGTTGCTCTTTGCACTCAATGCCCTGTGGCTGCACTTCCTGCCTACGGGGAATATTTGGTGGAGCAGTATCGCCCGCACGGTGCTCTTGGGCGGCAGCGGTGTTGCCGTGGCATACACGCTGCGCCTTTCGCCCGAACTGAGCAAGATGGGCGACACCCTCCTAAACTCCCTAAAAAAGAAAGGTAAGGAATAATCAGAATTATCAGAGCACTCAGAGCATTCAGGGCACGGGCACTCATAATTCTTAATTTATAATTCATAATTTTTCCCACAGTGCGCTATTTCATCTGTTTCTCCTATTGCGGCAGCGGCTACCAAGGGTCGCAGAGCCAGCCCGA
>JBJECJ010000105.1:0-26438 GCA_051870955.1 Paludibacteraceae bacterium
AGTAGAGGACAACGGTTTGTTTGTTCGGCTTGGCTTGAACAGCCGCCATCGGCAAGATTGCCAGCAGGAAAATTAGAATCTTTTTCATAAGCAAAAGACCCCCTCCAACTCCCCCTACGAGAGCACCCCACTGCGCGTTGCTTGTGGGGACCCCGCAAGGGGGAGAGTAGGGCAATTAGTTTTAGTTAGACAATAGTTATTTTCTTTCTCCCTCCCTTGCGGGGTCCCCGAAAAATCTTTGATTTTTGGGGTGCTCTCGTAGGGAGGACGGGGTGGGTCATTCTCTTTCTAAGTTCCAGCGGAAGCCGAGGTAAATCTTCCAGCCGCTGATGGGTGCCCACACCATAGAGGCGTCGAAGTCGGGCGAGTTGGGGTTCACGTGGGTGCTGTTCTCGTATCGGTCGCCGCGGATAGGGCTGTCTTGCGTGAAGTTGGTCATGTTCTCCGCGCCGAGGTAGAGCGAGCAGGTGCGCCAATACTTGGTGATTTGCCCGAGCAACTGGGGGTACCACTTGTGGTAAACAAGACTCTCGGGACCCCCTCCGACTCCCCCTACGGAGGGGGAGAGAGAAGTGATGGTCTTTGTATAGTACTGCTTGCTGCCTTCGGGAGCGGTGAAGCCCATGGGCATACGTCCGGGACCGTTGAACTGCGCCGTCAGGTCGAACTGCCAGGTCTTCAGCGGCGTCTGGTAACTGGTGGTCAGCACTGCCTTGAACTGATTTTGCAGCGCCTTGTCCATCAGCACGAGTTCGCCCGTAGGCAGGAAAGTACTCTGCTTCACGTCCGTATAGCGGAAGGCTGCCGTCATCGTCCAGCCGCGCAGTATCTCCATGTTCGCCTCCACTTGGTAGTTGTGCGAGTAGGATTTCGCGCCTGCAACGTCGCTTATGTTGAACAGCCGCACGTCGTGCAGGTCGTGGTCAATGTCGGCTATCACGCCGTCGAGGAAGCGCGTGTAGTAGTACTCGGCGGAGAGCGTCAGTTCGCGCTTGCCGATGGGGATATAGAACGTGGTGGTGATGCCCGTGTTGAACGAGCGCTCCTGCTTCAGACTCTTCTCCATCGTATAGACACGGTTGGAGGGCAGGTAGGCAGCGTTGTCGGCAATGGCGTTAGGCGAGCGGTAGCCCAAGCCCACGCTCCCGCGCAGCGTCCACCACTCGAACGGCGCATAGCGCAGGTTCATACGCGGCGTGGTGAAGAAGCCGTAGCGGTTGGAGTAATCCTCGCGCAAGCCCACCAGCAGCGTAACCTTGTCTTTGTACGAATAGGTGTACTCGGCAAACATGCCTGACGTTACCTCGTTGGACAAAAAATCTTGGTTTTTGGTTCCTTGCTCTTGGCTCGCCGCAAAGATTCCTTCGTACTGCTCATCGTAGCGGTCGTAGTTGACGGAGATGCCGGCGGAGAGTTTATGCTCGTGAAAGTCGAAGGGGTCTAACTCGGGGTCTTCAAACGAGGTCTGGAAGATAGCGTTCAGGTAGGCGTTGGTCTGGTTGGCGTCCCACAGGCGCGAGCCGTAGCGGTTGGTTTGGCTATGGTAAGAAGCCGACGCAATCACCCCGACGGACATACCCGTCTCTTGGTCGAACACATACCCGTTCTTCACAAACCCGTCTATCCGCCGCGTGCGCAGGTCGATGGGATATGCCGTGAATTGTCCTTGTTCTTGGCTCTTGGCTCCTTGTTCTTGGCTCTTGGCTCCATGCTCCAAACTCGACAGCGTTCCCCCTAACCGTTGGTCGTAGAGGGCGCGGACGAGCACTTGCCCTGTGTAGTCGCCGCTCTTGATATACCAGCGGTTGAGCAGGTTCAGGTTGCGGTTGCGCGGCAGGTCGGTGAAGCCGTCGTGGTTATGGTCCATCTCCAACTCCATGTCTTTGGCATTCAGCAAGATACCCGTGGAGACCTTATCGTTGATGTCCCAGCCGCCTGTGGCGTTTATCTCCGCCATGAGTTCGGTGTTCAGGTAGAGGTTCACGGCGATAGGGTCTTGCTTCTGCGGTTTGAGGAACTCCACGTTTATCTGCCCCGCGATGGCTTCGTAGCCGTTGATGACGGAGGACGTGCCTTTGCTCACCTGTATGGCTTCCATCCACGCGCCCGGGATATACTCCATGCCGAAGGACTGCGCCAGTCCGCGCACGTTGGGGGTGTTCTCCGTCAGCAGTTGCACGTAGGTGCCGCTCAGCCCGAGCAAGCGTATCTGCTTCGCGCCCGTGGCGGCATCGGCATACGCCACGTCCACCGACGCGCTGGTCTCGAAACTCTCCGACAGGTTGCAGCACGCGGCTTTGCATAACTCATCTCCCGTCAGTGTCTGTGTGTCGAAGGCGGCAGTACGCGAGCGCAGCACCGCCATCTTGCGCTCCGTGATGGTTACCTCGTCCAGCACCAAGTCCGACACGAGGACGATGGTCAGTTGCTCGCCGCCGTGCACGCGCGTTGTGTCGTTGTGGTAACCCATGTAACTGGTAACCAGCAGGTTCGTGCTGCTGACGGTCGGCAGCGAGAAGGCACCGTCTATGTCGGTAGCCACCCCCGTGCCCGTACCTGCCCAATAGACGTTCGCGCCTATCAGCAACTCGCCTTTATCGTCCATCACCACTCCGCTCACCGGCTTGGCGCCATATGCCACCGCCGGGAGCAGAAGAAAGGCTATCAAAGATATTATATTCCGTTTCATAATTGTTCTGTGGTAATAATTATATGGTTAATTACATGGTAATTACATGTTAAACGTGTTATCGTACGTCTTTGTAACTCCGTATAGTGTCGCGTATCAGCCTCAGAGTCGGCACCAGAATCACCACGGAGATGACGAGGCTCACTATCGGGTCGAGCAACGTCCAGCCGGTGAAGTAGATGGCAACGCCTGCCGCCACCACGCCCACGGACACCAGCGTGTCGGTGGCTGCGTGTAGGAAGGCGGCGCGGATGTTCAGGTCTTCCTCTCCGCTACGGGTGAGCCACCACGCCGTCAGTCCGTTTATCACGATACCTATGCCAGCGGTCAGGATGATAGCGGTGCTGTTCACCGCCTTGGGATGCAGTATCTGCTCCACGCAGTCCGCCACTATCAGTCCGATGGTCAGGAGCAGCAGGAGTCCATTCGCCAGCGTAACGCGCAGGGACACCCGCCTGCTGTTCGGGTTGCCGCGGCGGGCAAGCAGTATTGCCACCAGTGACAGCACCAGCCCCAGCACGTCGCTCAGGTTGTGCCCCGCGTCGGAGAGCAACCCCGACGAGTTACCATACCAACCGATGACCGCCTCTGCCGCCACGAACAGCAGGTTCACGCCTATGCAGAGGGCGAGGATTCCGACGGAAAAAGTATGTTGATGCCGATGTGCCATAAGGGTATCGTTTTACGATTTCGAGTGCAAAGGTACGGCTTTTTTCGTGCAACTCGGTTGCAAAGTGGTTTTTGCCTATATAAACATCCAAATATCCGCAGCAAGGGATTAGGCAATGATATACACGATTTTGACTGCTGAAGATATTTGCTTATATCGAACTGTATAGTGTCTATTTAGAAACGCAATATTTCCCTCCCCCTGTTAGCCCTGTTTCGATACCCTTCACAGGGATAACAGGGGGAGGGGTGAAAAAGACGAATTGGGGTCTAAAGCAAATGCAATGAAAAAAAAACGGGAAAAGATTTGCTCCTTTCCCGGAAAATAGTTAATTTCGCATTTGCATATGGCTAAACAACTAAATTCGGAGCAAAGGTACGTAATTTATGTGGATTTACAAAGCAAACTGACAAAAAAAAGCGAACTGACGTTAACTTGGTCAAAAAAACGCAATTCTCTTGCATATATGGAAAAAAAGTTGTAACTTTGCGCCCTCAAAGTGATTTTTTCAATTCTACAATAAAAACATGGGACTTTTTTCGTTTACGCAAGAGATTGCGATTGATTTAGGTACTGCGAACACGCTGATTATGTGCAACGACAAGGTGGTGGTGAACGAGCCTTCGGTGGTGGCTATCAGCATGGCAGACAACAAGTGCCTCGCCGTGGGCAGGAAAGCACAGCAGATGATAGGTCGCGGCGGCATGATGGTGAAGACCATTCGCCCGCTCAAAGAAGGCGTGATAGCCGACTTTCAAGCCTGCGAGATGATGATACGCGGCATGATAAAGATGATTCCGAAGCAGAGCCTGCTGTTCACCCCGAGTATTCGCATGGTGGTGGGTATCCCGTCGGGCTGCACGGAGGTGGAGATACGCGCCGTGCGCGACAGTTCTGAGCATGCCGGCGGACGCGACGTGTATATGCTCTACGAGCCCATGGCGGCAGCGATAGGTATCGGTATTGACGTGGAGAGCCCCGAGGGATGTATGATTGTGGACATAGGCGGCGGCACGACGGAGATTGCCGTTATCTCGCTGGGCGGTATCGTGGCGAACAAGTCCATCAAGGTGGCGGGCGATGACTTCAACCAAGACATCATCGAGTACATGAGTCGTATGCACAACCTCAAGATAGACGAGCCGACGGCGGAGCGTATCAAGATAAACGTGGGCGCCGCGTTGCCCGAGTTGGAGGACGCGCCGGAGGATTATATCGTGGTGGGTCCGAACAAGGTAACGGCATTGCCTATGTCGGTGCCGGTAAGTTATCAGGAGGTGGCGCACTGCTTGGAGAAGAGTATCTCGAAGATAGAGAGCGCGGTGCTGCAAGCGCTGGAGGCTACGCCGCCTGAGTTGTACGCCGACATCGTGAACAAGGGTATCTACCTCGCCGGCGGCGGCGCACTGCTGCGCGGACTGGCGAAGCGACTGACAGATAAGATAACTATTCCTTTCCACGTGGCAGACGAGCCCCTGCTCTCCGTGGCACGCGGCACGGGTATCGCCCTGAAGAACGTGAATAACTTCGGATTCTTGATTAGATAGGGGACCCACCCCGTCCCTCCCTACAAAGGGAGGGAGTAAAATTAGAATCTATAGTCGAAGGTAATTATCCTACTCCCTCCCTTTGTAGGGAGGGTTGGGGAGGGTCCCATCCTTTTCTTCCTTATGCAAGCACTGCTGAAATTCATACTGCGTTATGGCAACTTCCTGCTGTTTATCCTGCTGGAAGTTGCCGCGTTTTTGCTGGTGGTGTGGAGTAATGCCTACCCCCGCAGCAGCGCGCTGAGCACCGCCAACAGGCTGGTGGCGTGGCAGTATGAGATGGTGTCGGAGGTAACGGGCTATTTCGGACTGAAAGGCGTGAACGAGCGTTTGGCAGCCGAGAACGCCGCGCTGAGGAGCACGTTGGAGAATAGCGGGCAGGGGGAAGAATCGGATGCGGATAGTACAAAAATACTATCGACGAACTACAAGTCCCCCTTTGCGGGGTCCCCGAAAAATCTTGATTTTTGGGGTGCTCTCAAGGGGGATTTAGAGGGTCCTCGCATTATCTATCGCGAAGGGAAGGTGGTGCAGATGACAATGAACGGTATGCGCAACTACCTGACTATCAACCGAGGAGAGGAAGATGACGTGTATGAAGGCATGGGCGTGCGCAACGACGAAGGGGCTGTGGGTATCGTGGCGACCGTGGGTAAGCACTACTCGGTGGTGCTACCGCTCATCAACATAGAGACCCGCCTGAGTTGCCGCTTCCTCAAAAACGACTATATCGGCACCCTGCAATGGGACGGGCGCGACACGCGCTTTGCCGACTTGGCAGATGTGGCGACGCACCTTGAGGTGAATGTCGGCGACACGATAGTTACGAGCGGCTTGAGTACCAGTTTCCCCGCAGGCGTGCCTGTGGGTGTGGTGGAAGAGTGCCGACTGGAAGAAGGCGCGTCATACTACACCGTGCGCGTGCGGCTGGCGACCGACTTCCGCCGCCTGCGACATATCGAAGTGATTGATAATGAAGATGTGGAAGAGATAAATGGACTAAGGATAAAGGACGCAGGATAAAAGACTAAATAGTATTAGCTGTGAGACTCGTAGACGAAGGTAATAAGTCTTTCATCCTTCATCCTTAATCCTTCATCCTAACAAAACATGCTTTGGTTACGACAAATAGGACAATGGTTGGTGGCGATGGTGCTGCAGGTGCTGCTGATTAACCAGTTGCAGTTGGGCGGCGTATGCCATCCGTTCATCTATATCTTGCCATTGCTGATGATGCCTATCACGCTGCCTCGCTGGGCAGATATGCTGATAGGGTTGGCGGCAGGACTGCTGATGGATGTGTTCTGCAACTCGCTGGGCGTGCATGCCGCGGCGTGTATCATGCTGATGTATGCGCGGCGCCATCTCATCCCGCTGTGGGTGAACGACACCGAGCGACTGACCGATGTCATCAGCATGCAGACGATAGGTATTGCGCCGTTCCTCAAATATGCCTCGTTGCTGGTGGTGGCGCACCATCTGCTGGTCTTCTTCCTGACGGCATGGACATTCCAACTATGGTGGTACACGCTCCTGACCACACTGGTCAGCAGCATAATCAGTTTAGCACTGATATTGGGCTATGCTTGGATACGAGAGAAAAGATAAAGGATTAAGGACACAGGATAAAAGACTTAATAGTATTGATTCCTGAAACTTCATAGACGAAAGTAACTTTAACTCCCCCGCCTCTCCTGAAAGGAGGGGAGGGGGTATGGGGGCGGGAAGGTACAATCGGCATCAAGCCGCAAAAGGAAAAATAAAGAATAAACGAAATTAAACCACGCATAAAACAATCAAATCTAATCAGTCCTTCATCTTTCATCCTTTATCCTTCATCCAATAGGTATGATTAACGACAACAACTATAAGCGGCGGTATGTTATCAGCGGAATAGCCGTTGGTATAGTGTTGGTGTATATCATACGCTTGTTTTTCTTGCAAATCATCGATTCCACGAGTGGCGACAAGGCAGACAGCAACGCCTTGGTGCGCCAGACCATCTACCCCTCCCGCGGCTTAATCTACGACCGCAACGGCGAGTTGCTGGTCTTCAACCAACCCATCTATGAGGTAACGATGATTATGCGCGAGATGGGCAAACAGTTCGACACCACCGCTTTCTGCCGCACCTTGGCGATAGACCGCGAGGAGTTCGACACCCGCATTGCCGACATCAAGAACCGCAAGAAGAACCGCGGCTATTCGAGTTACACGCCGCAGGTGTTCTTGAGCCAACTGAAGAAGGAAGATGTAGCCACGCTGCAAGAGTCGCTCTTCCGTTTCCCGGGCGTGCAGATTCGCAAGCGCACCATGCGCGACTACACCTACAACGCCGCGGCGCATGTGCTCGGCAGCGTGGGCGAGGTGAGCCAGAGCGATTTGGACAAAGACCCTTATTACAGCCGCGGCGACTATTCGGGGCGCGACGGGCTGGAGCAGACCTACGAGTTAGCACTGCGCGGCGAGAAAGGGGTGGAAGTGCTGATGCGCGACTCGAAAGGGCGAATACAGGGCTCGTACCACGACGGCGAGTTAGACCGCCCCGCGCAGGCAGGAAAAGACCTGACGGTAACCCTCGACATACAGTTGCAACTGTTGGCGGAGGAGTTGCTGGCGAACAAGGTGGGCAGCGCGGTGGCGATAGAGCCGCAGACGGGCGAGATACTAGCGCTGGTGTCGTCCCCCGCGTGGGACCCGCAGGTGCTGGTCGGCAGAGAGCGCAATGCCAACTACAACGCCCTGCTCAACGATGCCTCCAAACCCCTGCTGAACCGCGCCACGCAAGCCACCTACCCCCCGGGCTCCACCTTCAAGACCGTGCAGGCGCTGGTATGCCTGCAAGAGAAAGGTATCACCCCGCGGACGCAGTACCCTTGCAGCGGTCCCGGCTCCACGCCTATCAAGTGTACGCACCACCACGGCAGCCCCGTCTCGCTCGAAGAAGCCATCGAGCAGAGTTGCAACCCCTATTTCTGGTGCGCCTTCCGCGATATGCTCCAGCGCGGCGGCTACGGCGAGGAGAACGAGAACTTCCGCCATAACTACGAGGTGTGGCGCGAGGACATGCTCGCGTTCGGTTTCGGACAACGCTTTGAAGATTCCGACGTGGGTTACCAGTCGTCTGGCAGCATCCCGAGCATACAGTTCTACGATAAGTACTACGGCAAGACGGGCTGGAAAGCCATCACCATCCGCTCGCTCAGCATCGGGCAGGGCGAGGTGTTGGTAACGCCGCTGCAACTGGCGAACCAAGCGGCGACGATTGCCAACAAAGGCTATTTCATCACGCCCCACCTCAACAAAGCCGACTCCATGCGCCTGCGCCGCCATCAGACACCCATCGACAGCAGTTATTTCAGCGTGGTGCAAGACGGTATGCACCGCGTGATGACGAATGGCACGGGGCGCTGGTACAAAGTGCCGGGCGTGGAGAGTGCAGGCAAGACGGGTACCGTGCAGAACCCGCACGGCAAAGACCATGCTATCTTCATCGGCTTTGCGCCGCTGGAGAACCCGCAGATAGCAGTAGCAGTGGTGGTGGAGAATGCAGGCTTCGGCGCCACATGGGCTGCCCCCGTAGCGAGCATGATGATGGAGCAATACCTCAACGGAAACGTCTCGCGCAAAGACCTGCGCAAACGCATCGGGGGAGCCGTCCTAATGCCGCAATAGGAAGACAGATAAAAAACAAAAGACAGCACAATGGTGATAACCATCTTGTGCTGTCTTTTGTTGTGTGACCCCGCTGGGACTCAAACCCAGGACCTTCAGAACCGGAATCTGACGCTCTATTCAACTAAGCTACGGAGCCTCGTCGGAGTGCGCTTCGCAGCAGAAATGGGCTGCGCCCATTTTATGCTTCGCGACTCCTCCTCTCAAATGGGCAATTTGCCCATTTGGTTTGTATCAGTACATGTTAGAACAAAATTAGTCCCTCTTGCCGAAGGCTATCATGATATAGTATATCAGTGTAGCAAGCGATGACAGGGCGGCAACTACATAGGTATATGCTGCGGAGCGGAGGGCGCTGGTGGCGAGAGGGGTAGTCTCGCGGTCGGTGATACCTGCTTCTTGCAACCAGTTCACAGCGCGTTGGCTCGCGTTAATCTCCACCGGCAGGGTGATGAACGAGAAGAGCGTGGTGAGCGCAAAGAGGCAGATACCGATAATCATCAGCCCGGGGAAGACGTTTATCAGGAACATCCCCGCGAGCAGTACCCACGTTACCCATTTGCTGGCGAAACTCACTGCGGGGACGAGCGCTGAGCGCATCTGCAACGGTGCATAGGCGGTAGCGTGTTGCACGGCATGTCCGCACTCGTGGGCGGCTACCGCTGCGGCTGCCACCGAGGCACTATTGTACACTGATTCTGACAAATTGACAGTCTTATCCGCGGGGTTGTAGTGGTCAGTCAAACGCCCGGGGATACAGGTTACCTGCACATCGGTCAGCCCGTGGTCGCGCAGCATCTTCTCTGCTACCTGCTTGCCCGTCAGGGCGATAGACACTTTGGAATAGCGCTTGAACTTGCTATCCAATGTCGCGGAGACAATCCACGACAAAAGGGCTATTCCGATGAATAGTATCCAATAAAGGGTATTTGGGTTAATGGCTGATTCCATATTGGTTGAGAGTTTAGAGTTTAATGTTTAGTGTTTGACACCAAGCACTATTCCTACAAAAAGCGTGCCAAAAGATTTAGAGGATTATTAAGTCTCCCTTTAAGGGAGATTTAGAGGGTCTAAATGTCTTTGATGTATGCGCGGCGGCGTTTGTGCTGCTTGTGCTCGAATTGGGTCCAGTTGGCTTGGTTCTTCCAGTTGGTTTCCAAGATGGAGGTCGTCTCCGCATACTTCACGCCGTACTTGTTCATGTAGGGTATCTGGTCCACGAAGAAGAGGGCGTTGATACCCTTGTCTTGGTAGTCGGGGCGAACGGCTATCAGCAGTAGGTCGAACACGTCTATATGCTTCGTTTTCAGTGCTTTGAGCACATGATACCATCCCGTCGGGAAGAGGTGTCCGCCGCACTTGCGCAACGCTTTGGAGATGTCGGGCATGCCCACGCCTACGCCCACTATCTCGTCTTTCTCATTCACCACCAGCGTTACGAAATCGAAGTTAATGGCAGGGAAATACATGTCGCGGTAGTACTCTTTCTGCTTCTTGGTCATGGGCTGGAAGTTATAGAGTTTCTGGTACGCCGCGTCTATCACGTCCATATACTCAATGCCGTATTTCTCGGTCAACTCCTTGGTTGTCTGCACCTTGTCCACGCGCACGTGCGTGCGTTCCATAACGATGTTGGCAATACGCTGCAGCCGCTCGGGCACCTCCTTCGGCGGGAACACCTGAAACTCTATCCAGTCCGCCTCTTTCACCAGCCCGTAGTCGTCCATGTGGCGCACATAGTAAGGGAAGTTGTAGAGCGACGCCATCGGCGCAAGATACTCATATCCCTCTATCAGCAAACCCTCGTGGTCGAAATCCGTAAATCCGACAGGTCCGTTCATCTGCTTCATGCCGCGCTCGCGCCCCCATTCCGCCACTCTGTCTAACAGCGCACGGCTCACCTCAAGGTCGTCTATGAAGTCCATCCAGCCAAAACGCACATGCTCATGCTGCCATTTCTCGTTGGCTTTCCGATTGATAATCGCGGCGATACGCCCCACGGGCTTCCCGTCTCGAAATGCCATAAACAACTGTTTCTCACATACTTGCAGCGCGGGATTCTTCTCGTCATCGAAGGTGTTCATCTCGTCGAAGAAGAGCGGCGGACAGTAGTGGGGACAATCCTTATAGAGGTCGTTGGCAAACTCGATGA
The DNA here is from genome assembly GCA_051870955.1 of Paludibacteraceae bacterium. Classification (GTDB taxonomy): domain Bacteria; phylum Bacteroidota; class Bacteroidia; order Bacteroidales; family Paludibacteraceae; genus Colicola. The sequence goes on from JBJECJ010000105.1 coordinate 10,734, forward strand.
ACTGCCGCAGTTGGCGTTTGGTGTTGACTTCGCGTATTTCTATAGCCATAAGCGTATTCTTAATTGCGGCTGCAAAAGTAGCATATTTTTTTGGAATATGCAAATTTTTCTGCGTTTTTTAGGTGTTTTCGACAATTTATGAACAGATATTCTTAAATAAGGTAAAAGAATACTGCTAATCAATAGTGCGAGTTCAATGTAGAAGAATCGAGAAGCGGAAAAAGACGCGGGTTATTGTAAACTAAACCTTATTGGTCTTGAGATGAAGCGTTTTTTGTTCCATTGACCATTAACGTGATACACGTCTCCATCTATTTAATCCAATACTGTCTGCAAAATAGATAAGTTAAGCGCGTTTTCTAATTTGCAGATAGTTTCCAAAGATAGATTTTCCTCACCTTTCAGCAGGCGAGATACATACTGCGGGGAGCAGCCCATGCGTTCTGCCAGTTGGCGTTGCGAAAGGTCTTGCTCCTCTAATGCCATCGCAGTCTTGATGGCAATCTTGCGCGAGTAAGGAAGCCAATCACGATTGGCTCTGCGCCATTCCGCTTTCTCGCGCCATCTTGACGGCGTGGGAGACGAATGTTCGCGCAAAAAAGCGATTTGTTCTTGGGCGGTTTTCATAATCAGTCCTCCTTAATAAAATCAATAAAACTAACATCATCGACAACCTTGTTGGCAACAAGATACTGTCTGATTTTCTCCATCTTTTCCAATTCTTTCAGCGTATGCTCACGCTCTTGCATGGTGCGGGTCAGTTTGATAGCACCGCCTGTGATGACATATATCCCCGGATTGAGTTTGATAGCATAAATACGCAACCAACTGGCATGTTTGGGACGGTTCTTCAAACGTGCTTTTTCCTTGCTCAACATCATTTCCGATGTGCGGCTGTTTTCCAAAGGACGGAACAACTCATCAAGGTTGGCTTCCGGCTCTATATCAAGTATCAAGCACTCCAAAGCGTCGCTGTCCTCCATCGTATCATAGATAGCATCCTCCAATTTGGTGATTTTGAAGTAGGAAACGAGGTCGTCAAAGTTTTTTCTGAAGAAGTCAAGTAGATAGCGTGTATCGTTCCACTGCGTAAATACAGTATCTAACGCGTTCATCTCCTCGTTGTCATAATGCACAGCCCACAGGCGGCTTTCGGTTATCTCATCAAATGTCATAAGTAGGATGTATCTTTAATTCACGGTGCAAAGATACTGCTTTTTTTTGAAACAAACAACTTATAGGTTGATTTTTTCAAAAAAAAAGTGTTTTTTCTTGATGATAGGCAAGTTTGATGTGATTATCTGTTGTACCTACAAAAACACCTCCATGCCGTTGATTTGAAAGATACGTAATAATTACGTAGGATATACGTAGGATATACGTAAGATATACGTAGGATAACCGTGGGTATGTGCTGCCTCAGCGCGGATTCTTTCCATGGCTTGCCCCGTGGAAGCAGGTAGAGTGCAGGGCGCAGCTTCATTAATAGGGCTCCCGCAGATTTTAATCTGTGGGAAGAGGAGGAAGCACGACAACTACATTTGTTACGTAGTAACTTAATCGTTGATCGTCGCTTCCGACGAAGGGCGAACAAACGTTGCAGAAAGTTGGTAGACCGTAGGTAAGTATAAAAGAAAAACCGCCGACACGTCATCTCTCCAGCGGTCGCACAGCGTTTATTAACGTCTGTCTGCGTTGTATATATATGAAGTTACAAATATTGTCTGACTTCTTTCGCTATTGCGTCAATTAACTCTGGCGGTACTGGATTCCCCCGATGGTCCGATAATTGTCTTGTCCAAATAACAATCCTACTATCAGTCTTGAAAACCTTATAACCATTTCGCTGCTCAAACTTAAAATCAGACCCTAAGCCAAATGTGTAAGGGAGAATTTTGGAAGCATACTGACCACAGGCAAGAACAATAATTGGAAACTCACTAAAGAAAGGTTCATTTAAGAGAGGACATCTGTCTGCAATAGATTTCTCCGTTGCTTTCGCCTGTCTCAATTTCTCCGCATCTTTTTCCTCTTTTGAAAGGTTTTCTGCTAACTCAATATTATGCGGACGAGCTTCTTCACTTAATTCTGTGATGAAGCAATCCTTCACGAAATCGATAATCTTGGGTGCGGGTCTATAGAAGATACAATCAATTAGTTGTTGATAGTGAATCCATGTAGAACTCGCGCCATAATTAAATGTGTGCCAGTCGTTATTACGGACGTGCGACCTCACATTGCGCCGTAAATAATGAGGGTATAATGGATTAAAACGCTCGTAAGCCTCTGTTGTCACACCATCTTCCGGATGCTGAATGTCTCCCTGTATCGTAACTTCTTTCTGCTGAAGATTTTTCCTCCAGTCAGAAATGTTACGTTTGCAGTAGGCATTATACTCATTCAGTTGATCCGAATCCTTCCTCCAAGTCACTTCCTGCCCCACAATAAGGATTTTTGCCGCAGGATTGCCATAGCCTATAAATGCTTCTTCTTTCGCATAGGCATCACTAAATACAATATCCCGAAAAGTTTGAGGACTTTCTACCGTCAACTTTATAGGAGCCGGTTCGAACATTTGTTTTATCATAATCACGTTATATAATTTATTTTTCTTCTACCATAATTCGCCTATAGCCTTTGAAACCTTTCAGCATTTTGAAATGTTCCTTGCTTCCTTTAGGAATAACTATCTTTTCGAGAGGACAATCAAGAAATGCACAGCTCTCATCATCAATGTCGATTCTGGGGTTCTTAATAATGAGCGTTTCTAAATTGGTACATCCCATAAAAGTCCCCTCTTCAATTTTGATGACATTGTATAGTAATGTGATAGATGTTAAACCATGACAGTCACTAAAGGCGTATTCTCCTATAAAAGCTACACTAACTGGAATTATTATTGATGTTAGTGCGGCACATTCGCTGAATGCACCTCTTTCAATATCAAGAACACCTTCAGGTACTATATACTCGCCCGACAAATCTTTAGGGCACTCTGATAGTGTTTCACCATCGTCTGTAAAAATTACTCCATATTTGTCTTCCATGATTGACATTGCTAAAAAATTTGCTTGCAAAACTACAATAAAAATTTGACCTGTACAAATTTTTACTTATAAGAATACGAATATTTTTACCTTTTTCATAAAAATTGTCTATTCATCGGCTTCTATGATTAAATGACTAAAATCTTCTAAACCATCCATTCTGGAAAATCTTTCTTTCTGACCCGCTGGAACAACAATCTCCTCAATATCTTTTTCTGACAAGAACTGTTCCATGATTAACTTCACAGAAGATGGTAGGACTAGCCTTAGTCTTACACCTTTAACAGTTATAGCCCCCGACATTATTTCCACAACTCCATTAGGTATTTCAAGAAGGGCATCTTCAGATAATGTCAAAGAGCAAGAACCTATAATTTTAACCTCATGGGGTATAGTAAAATTTTTTCCAGCAATCCTTAAACGGGCTGTATCTTTCGTAATAAGGCAATTACCTTTCTCATAAAACGTAGTATTATTTTCATCAAGGTAAATTTTCCTAATAATACAATTTCCGAAAGCAGTCGGATCTATTCGTTCAACGGACTTTGAAATATAAAGTTCTCCAATTTCCGCAGAACAAAAAGCGCCTTCCTTTAAACTATATACAGATTCAGGTATTACTAATCTCTGAATACCAGGGCAATTCTCAAAAGCTCCTTCTCCTATTGATTCAACACCCAATGGTATAGATGTATGTGAACTTCCGAGTATCAAAGTGTTAGAACGAGAGTCAATAATCGCATTACAATTATCTCTGGAATCGTAAAATTTATTAGCGGCATCGACTTCAATACTGCTAAAGGATGTCTCTAAAAATGCCTTATCATCTATATATTCTACGCTAGATGGAATAAAAATTTTAGAGTCACAAAATCCGTCAAACGCATCAGCATGAATTCTTTTAGTACCATCAGGAATGAAAGCATGTTTGCTCGCATAGAGCAAAGTATTAGAAGATGTTTCAATAATTGCATTGCAATTGTCCCTAGAATCATACTTTGGATTATCTGGATCCACACTGAGCGAATCAAGACCATAAAAAACATTCCAATTACCAATATCAGTAACGGTCTTGCTAATCTTAAGGGAAGATAATTTCATATCTTCAGGTCTATACAGGAAGCTTAAGTTTAACTCTTCAACCCCATCTGGAATTACAAATTCACCTTCTAGTTCTGTTGGAATTTTAAGTAGGACTTTCCCATCATCGGAGTACTGAACTCCATATTTATCTTCTTTCATAGCAGTATTGTATCTTATCCGTTAATATGTTCAGAATCTTCCGTTAGCTCTTCTTCAGAAGAAGGAAGCACTATGTCTTCCGGCTTTCTATCCGGATCAAGAACGTCATAACAAGTGCAGAAGCCGTCTTCTTCCAATTGCGCTATTATTGATGCGCGTATCTCGTCCCAGTCTCCTGTCTTGAAAAGAGGTTTGGTGCGTTCGACCTCCAAATAGAACCGCAAAATGATGCCTATAAAACCGAGTTCACCTAGTGACCATAAAATGGAAAACATATATGAAAGCCGAAATAGCGAGGCTCCCTCAAATGCCATGTTCTCCATTAATAGCCGTAGATGTATGGTATTAGAGAGAATAGAAAACGCTTGCTTCTCTGTAATTGGCAAATGCTGACGAGCGCAAAGATAGAGGTATTCATGCCAATGCTGAAACTTAAACCGGTCCACCGGATAGTCTGCCGGCATACGTAAGCGTACCGGCAAATAGCGATAGTTTTCCACTAATTGCTCAAAATGCTCGGCAATGAATTCATCTGAAGCATAGTGCGTAAGCAATTTTGCGGCCTCAAAATCATGGTACAAACCCCAAACCACTTCGACCGCTTTTAGATACATGGGATCAAAATGTGCGTCAAGATACTTGAGGACAAAAACGCGGTCAGTCTTTACCTCTGTATCTAAGAAGGCGTAAATAATCTGCTTTTGCTCATTGGCTGCAAGATAGGGTACACGCACTTGCAGTTCCTTGCGTGCTGCCTGTTTCTTACCTTTCCCAAGAAAGTCAGCTAATACCTCATCCACCGGACGATACTTTGGCTGCTCTTTGATGTCATGTTGATGAGCGAAAGCAGCATTTTCCCAGCGAAGCGTGCTAATAGCTCTATGCACAACCATTGGATACTGGCCGTCTTCAAAAATAGACCACTCCGATTCAGGCAATGACCGGATTAATGCGCGAATAAATCGTTCATCTGCACCGTGCTCTACAAGGTACATGACTTGGTCTTCCCATCTCATAGCCAATAGGCTATCTTCTGTAATAAGTTCGTTGTTCATAGCTGTGTATAATTAAAAGTTCAGCGTGACTCTTTGTGAATCACGCTGCAAAATTACAACTTATAACTTCCGCAAGATGGAAGCGATGAAAAAGTGCAAATTATTTGTATATTTTATGTATTTCGGCTATTTTTTCGGCAAACTCATCCCGATACCACTGCGGACTGAGGATTTCGAGATTTGCCCCTTGTTTGAGTAATTCTTGCGTGAACTCAAACGAAGGAATTATATTATAGCGGAAGATGGAAAAGTTCTCATTTCGCTCTATCTCTTCCTGTGAGTGATGGAGCGGTAGCGTGCGGAAATAATTGGCCTCAATTGCCACCACTTTTATCTCGATAGGTTGCGGTTGGTACTCCATGCCGCTTACACCATACGTGTCTTTGAAATATGCTTCTCCGTCAAAATCCGGCGGTAAAATGTATTTTTCCGAAGTTGGTTTGAGTTCCTTAATACGATCCAGCGCATAAACGCGTAACTGGTTATGACCTCGCGACAAAGCAACAACATACCAACGTTGCCGGAACATCTTGAGGCAGTAAGTTTCTATAGCGAATGTGCTCGGTGCTGGCTTATAGAAACTCTGGTAGGTCATTTCAAGGACTACGCCGTCCCGCATCGCTTCTATGAAAGTAGTGAGAAACTTTTCTCCGGATGGAACCGGTTCGAACAAAATGCGGTCACTTAACGCCTTGCTGTCCTTTACGAGCGAGTTCACAGCCAACAGGTTCACCATGCGTGTACGCCAATCGGTGAAGTTTACTTCCTTGGCATCATCCATATAATATTCTCCTTGCGAGTTGCATTTGATGGTTATATCAAAAAGCAATTCCACGGTATTGCGCCACCGATGGAAGGTCGTTTCCGGAATGGCGTCAGTTTTATAATCGTTCACAGACGATCGTGCCCATTTGTCATCAATCGCCTCACGCGAAATGGGACCGCGAGCGATGGTATTAGCCAACCAAACATAACACTCAAACAAATAGGAAGCCGATGATTTTTTCATAACCTTTTATATTTTGATACAAAAATACAAGCTTATACTTCCATAATGTGAAAGTTTGGTGCAAAAGTACTGCTTTTTTGCGAGATATGCAAGTTTCATCTTCAAAAAATGGAAAATGTCAATTTTTCTCGAATGCGTTAGGGATTGGAAGGGCTACGGTATTGTGCTACAATGCGGAACTTGTGAACCCCTGCAAAGCCTGACCGGGTAATCGCCCATTTTTAGTGGATAGTAGTGGTTGGGGTTATAAAAACACCTCCATGCCGTTGATTTGGAAGAGGAAATGGGGAGGTTCATGGTAGAGACTACAAAAAAATAGTAATATACATGTGAGTATTAAATAGGACATACATAGGATAACCGTGAGTATGTTGCCTGCCTCTGTGCAGACGGTCGTCTTGAGAAGCCTAATCGGATAAGGCACAAAAGCAGGAGTTTGACTTATTTTTGCAGAAAGATTTGTATATATAAAAAAAAAGCAGTATCTTTGCGGCGCAAACGAAGAGCGTACGACAGTATGAAACGAATCGTGGTTTTCACGGGTGCGGGGGTGAGCGCGGAGAGCGGCTTGGGCACTTTCCGCGACGCGGACGGACTATGGGAGAAGTACCGCGTGGAGGACGTGTGCACCCACGAGGCATGGCTCCGCAATCCGCAGTTGTGTGTGGACTTCTACAACGCGCGTCGCCGCGACACCTTAGCCGCGCAGCCCAATGCTGCACATGTGGCAATCGCCGAGTTGCAGGCGCACTTCCCCCAAACGCAAATCATCACCCAGAACATTGACGACCTGCATGAGCGCGCCGGTGCACACGACGTGCTCCACCTCCACGGCGAGATACGCAAACTGCGTTCGGACATCAACGAGACGGCGACGGTGGACCTTGATGGCTGGGAGCAACACTACGGCGACCGACACCCTGATGGCAGCCTGCTCCGACCCTATATCGTTTTCTTCGGCGAGGGCGTGCCCAACTTCCCGCGGGCGTGCGAGATAGCGTCCCAAGCAGACATCATGATTGTCGTCGGCACCAGCCTCAACGTCTATCCCGCGGCGTCGCTCTTGGAGTACGTGCCCGCCCACGCCCCCATCTACGTGATTGACCCCGGCATGCCGGAAATGGGGATGTACCGCAACCGCGTAACCCACATCCGCAAGAAGGCCTCCGAAGGGGTGCCGGAGTTGGTGAAAACGATGATGAGCAACCCCTCTTAATTCTTAATTAACGTGAACTCGAAATAAGAAACATATACATCACAAACAACGATGAACGACCCTCTAAATCTCCCTTAAAGGGAGACTTCTTAACAAAAATTGCCAAAAATTATTCAAATATTTTTTCTTAAACATATAATTTTCGTATAATTAATCATTAATTCATTACCAAACTTGTCCCGACCTGTCCCCGACCAGTCGGGGTAAACAGGGAAAACTAAATTAGTCTTTGACTGCTGAAATAGTTTGCTTATTCCCGACCTATCGGGATGCAAGCATCAGCTCCAAGTCAATTAGATTCGCAACGCCCTCTTAATTCATAATTCTTAATTCTTAATTAGCATATGTACATCGCGTTAGTAGTATTATTGGTATTGGCAGGCGTGGGACTGCTGTTGGTGGAGATGTTTCTGCTGCCGGGCTTCGGCATCGGAGGCATCGCAGGTTTTGCTTGTTTGGGCGGCGCTGTATGGGTGGCGTATAGCCTTATCAGTGCGCTCGCAGGACATATCACGCTGGGCGCGTCCTTGCTCCTGTCGGCGCTGGCGATATTCGGGTTCGTGAAGAGCAGAGCCTTGGAGAAGATGGGGCTTGACACGAAGATAGACGCACAAGTCCCCCTCGCCAAACCCGGCAAGAAAATCAAGAACTTGGAGAAAGCCGCCAAGGAAATGGAGGAAAACTGAACAGGTTTCTGTTGTTCACTCTGTGTTAGTCAGTTCCTGTTTGCGCTTTGCGTTAACATATAATGACCAACATGAAATGCCTAACATGAAATGATAAACATGAAATAACAAACTAAACAAATTATATTATGGATATCTTTACTATTGTTTTGCTGGTTATTCTCGGCATTTTTCTGATTATCTTTTTCTACTATGTGCCGTTTATGTTGTGGATAAACGCACAAGTGAGTGGTGTACGTATCTCCTTGGTACAGTTGTTCCTCATGCGCATCCGTAAGGTGCCCCCCACCAAGATTGTGAACTGCCTCATCGAGGCGCACAAGGCGGGCTTGCAAGACGTGAAGCGCGACGGGCTCGAGGCGCACTACCTCGCCGGAGGACATATCGAGCGCGTGGTGCACGCCCTCGTCTCTGCCAACAAGGCGAGCATGGAGTTGCCCTTCCAGATGGCTACCGCTATCGACTTGGCAGGGCGCGACGTGTTCGAGGCAGTGCAGATGTCGGTCAACCCCAAGGTCATTGACACCCCGCCCGTAACGGCAGTGGCGAAAGACGGTATTCAGTTGATTGCAAAGGCACGTGTTACCGTCCGCGCGAACATCCGCCAGTTGGTCGGTGGTGCCGGTGAAGACACCGTCTTGGCGCGTGTAGGCGAAGGTATCGTCAGTTCCATCGGCTCCGCAGAGAGCCATAAGCAGGTGCTTGAGAACCCCGACAGCATCTCCAAACTCGTGCTCAGCAAGGGCTTGGACGAAGGTACGGCATTCGAAATCCTGAGTATCGACATCGCGGACATCGACGTAGGTAAGAACATCGGTGCGCAGTTGCAGATGGACCAGGCGCAAGCGGATAAGAACATCGCCCAAGCCAAGGCAGAGGAGCGCCGCGCGATGGCTATCGCCAGCGAGCAGGAGATGAAAGCCAAGGCGCAAGAGGCGCGTGCCCGTGTCATCGAGGCAGAGGCACTCGTGCCCCAGGCTATGGCAGAGGCATTCCGCAACGGCAACCTCGGCATCATGGACTACTACCGCATGCAGAACATCCAAGCCGACACCGCCATGCGCGAGACCATCGCCAAACCCGCCGCGAAGTAATTATTTAATTAAGAATTATGAATTATGAATTATGAGTGCATTGGAATTGAATTTCAGAGCATGAGCCTCATAATTCATAATTCATAATTCATAATTGTATGAAGGTAGCACTACTGCAATACCCCATCACTTGGGCAGATAAGGAGACGAATCTGCGGCAGACGGAACAACGCTTGGCTACATTGGCAGGAAACGCCGATGTAGCCTTGCTGCCTGAGATGTTCAGCACGGGCTTCTGCACCGACCGCCCTGAGTTGGCGGAGACCATCCACGGCGAGACCATGCAGCGCCTGCAACGCTGCGCCGACCGTTACCATCTGGCTATCGTCGGCTCCTTTATCTGCGAAGACGGCGGACGGCTCTACAACCGCGCGTTCTTCCTGCGCCCGACGGAGTCGCCTATCTTCGTGGACAAACGCCACCTCTACGCCCACGGCGGCGAGGCGGAGTTCTTCACGGCGGGCGAGGTGGCAAAGGACGACAAGGTCATCACCTACCGCGGCGCACGCTTCCGCCTCATGGTATGCTACGACCTGCGCTTCCCCGTCTGGGCACGGTGCACGCGGCGCAACGAGTACGACATCCTCTTGGTGATGGCGAACTGGCCCTCCATACGCATACAGTACTGGGACGTGCTGGTGCCCGCGCGAGCCATTGAGAACCAATGCTATATCGCCGCGGTGAACCCCGTGGGCGATGACGGGATGGGCTTGCACTACAACGGACACTCCGTTGCCTACGACACGCGCCTGCAACCTATTGTGCACTTCGCCGACGACGAAGAGGGCACCCGCATAGCCGACTTCGACATGCAGAAACTCTGGCACTTCCGCGACATCCTTCCCCTCTGGAAAGACGCAGACGAGTTTACATTTTGACTACGCTTCGCTTCGTGTTGGTCAGTGTCTGTTATTCAGTACCTGTTATTCAGTGCCTGTTGTTCATTTCATGTTATTCATCTTATGTTGTTCAGTCCCTGTTATCACGCAGTGCCTAACATGAAATAACCAACATGCAATGTCCAACATAAAATGCCTAACACGCAGTGCCCAACATAAAATAATCAACATGCTATGACTAACATGAGATGGCACATATCCCCCCTTTCTGACGAGCAGGCTGCCGCCAGCAAGCGGCTGGCGCGTGAGTTGCGTATCAGCGAGGCATCGGCGCGGCTGCTCGTGGTGCGCGGCATTCGCACCAAAGACGAGGCGAGCGCCTTCGTGCGCCCCTCGCTCAAAGCCTTGCACGACCCCTTCCTCATGCGGGATATGGAGCCCGCGGTGGAGCGCCTGCAGCGCGCCGTCAAGAACCACGAACGTATCATGGTCTATGGCGACTACGACGTGGACGGCACCACCGCCGTGGCACTCATGTACACCTTCCTCCGCACGCAGACCGATAACCTTATCTACTATATCCCCGACCGCTACAAAGAGGGCTACGGCATCTCTTTCCAAGGTATCGACACCGCCGAGGCGGAGGGCTGCTCCCTCATCGTCGCGCTCGACTGCGGTATCAAGGCGGCGGACAAGGTGGAGTATGCCCGCGAACGACATATCGACTTCATCATCTGCGACCACCATACCCCGGGCGATGAACTGCCCCGCGCGGTGGCAGTGCTCAACATGAAGCGTGCCGACTGCCCCTATCCCTTCAAGGAGTTGAGCGGCTGCGGCGTGGGCTTTAAGTTGGTGCAGGCATACGCCATGCGCGCAGGTATCCCCATGGAGCATATCTACCCGCTCCTGCCCCTGACCGCCATGGCCATCGCCTCAGACATCGTCCCCATCACGGGCGAGAACCGACTGCTCGCTTTCTACGGCTTGCGGCAGATGAACGCCCACCCCTCGGTGGGTATCCGCGCCATCATGCAGGTGGCGGGAATAAGCGAGAAGAGTATCAACACCTCTGACCTCGTCTTCAAGATAGGTCCGCGTATCAACGCCTGCGGCAGAATCCACTCGGGCACGGCGGCGGTCGAACTGCTGATAACCGACGACGAGGCGTTTGCCCGCCGGCAGGCGGAAGCCGTCAACACCTACAACACCGAGCGCAAGGACTTCGACACCCGCACCACCGAGGAGGCGCTCGACTTGCTCCGCCAAGACCCCGACAACGAGCAGAAACACACCACCGTCGTCTATTCCCCCACGTGGCACAAAGGCGTGGTGGGCATTGCCGCTTCGCGCCTCACCGAGACCTACTACCGCCCCACCATCGTCCTCACCGCAGGCGAGAACGGTATCATCTCCGGCTCCGCACGCTCCGTCAGCACCTTCGATATCTACACCGCCATCGACTCCTGCCGCGACCTGCTGACCAACTTCGGCGGGCATAAGTTCGCCGCGGGACTGAGCATGCACGAGCGAGACCTGCCCGAGTTCAAGAGGCGCTTTGAGGAGTATGTAGCCGCTCATATCACGGCGGAGCAGATGCAGCCCGTCATCCGCGTGGAGGCGGAGATAGCGCTCGAGGACATCACCCCGCAGTTCTTCAATATCCTCTGCCATCTGGAGCCCTTCGGTCCGGGCAATCCACGCCCCGTCTTCCTTACGCGAGGCTTAATCAACAACCACGGCACGCGCCGCGTCGGCAAGATGGGCGAGCACCTGCGGCTCGACGTAACCGACCGCACGGCTGCCATCACGGGCATCGCTTTCGGGCAGGGCGATAAGGCGCTCCACCTCCAGAACGGCGGCAGCGCGGATATATGCTACCACGTCGAGCCCAACACCTACAACGGCATCACGAACATTCAGATGGTAGTCGTGGACATCCGCACCACCTAACCCAAGCCCCGAAAGGGCGGTGTTTAATATGCGTTCGAAATAAGATTGGGTAATGATATACGAGTTGCCCCAAGTTCTTTATCAAATGAAAGCCCCGAAGGGGCGACATAGACCAGCGTAGGGTGCAACCCTACGTCAAGAGCCCCCCACACACACCACGCAAGCCCCGAAGGGGCGACATAAACGAGCGTAGGGGCTCGCCCCTACGTAAGAGATGCCCCACACCAAACAAGCCCCAACGGGGCGACATAACTCAATTTTGATTCGCTTGATTTTTTCCTCCCCCCTCTCTCCTTCCATCGTAACATTATCGCGGGTCTGTCGCGGGTCTGTCGCGGGTCTGTGTATGCAGACCATGGGGCATGCTAAGGGTAGCGCAAGGGTAGCGCAAGGGTAGCGGAAGGCTACCCACGAACCACTGCCCACGAACCGCACCACCCGATATTGTTAATTTTTTATGAAATTATGTCCTTTTATTTGCGCATATGAAAAATAAGTAGTACCTTTGCACCGTAATCCAATAGCCACTTGCCAAAGAGCAAGCACGATGCATACTTCGGAGATATTTTTCTCATTCATTTTATTTACAATACAAACTAAACATTCAAAAATCATGAAAAAGTTTACTCTTTTATTGTCTGCCATGCTATTGGCATGCGCGACAAACCTATGGGCAGAGACTGCCACTTTCGGGGACAATTGGAACGCATTGTTCGGTACTACATACAATGGGAGTATCTCCGGTGTAAAACAAAATGAGTTTACGCTGACCGGTTCTATTGATGGCGTTACGTTGACAGTGGCAAACGGGACTTCCACCAGTGCCTTTATTGATACAGCCGATTTCCGTGCATACAAAGGTTATACGATTACCATTACAGCCCCAGATGGTTATGTCCTCACCCAACTGACTTCTACAAAAGGGGGCAAGAATTTTGATTCTAATATTTGTATTGCAGCAAATGTAGGAGCACTATCAATTAGCAATAATGCCATAAATTGGACTGGCTCGTATGACTCTGTTGTATTAAGCATGTCAGGTACTGTCAGTTTTGCGACTATCACCGCAACATATGTGTCCGAAAGCACTCTCCCGACACTGACAAGCCTCGTGGTTGCAGAAACAGAGAAAATCCAGAAAGAGTATATTGAGTATGATGCTTTTGACGTAACAGGTTTGAGTGTTACAGCCAACTACTCTGACAATTCTTCCAAAGATGTTACGGCATACACCAATCTGACATGGAGCATTACTCCTGAAGAACTTGTGGAAGGTACCACATCCGTCTCGGTAGTGGCTACTTTGGATGGTGTTAGCAGCGAAACTACCGTGGTAAAAGACATCATTGTGAATGTACCACAACCCGGTGAAACAGTAACAGTCACCTTTGTAGCAGGAACGGATGTTGCAGCCGCAAATGCTAAAACAACTATTTCTAAAAAAGGAGTCACGCTTACTGCCTCCACGTTTGACCTCGCTTCTTATTACCAAACCTTCAAGAGTGCCTCCTTCAAGGCTACCTCAACAAAAGGAAAGATACAATCCATCGTCTTTACTTGCACAGCAAAGGGAACTGCTTCGTATGGTCCAAGTGGCTACGTTGTACCCCTAAATGGTATTGGTACTTATACCTATGCAACAGATGCTACAACTGGCACATGGAGCGGCTCTGCGACAGAAGTAGTGCTATCAGCGGATTCTGGGCAAGTACGTATGACCAAAGTGGAAGTTACCTACAAGGTCCCCGACCCCGAGGCACCCGATGAGCCTGTTATCAGCGGTGAGGCTATATTCAATGGTTCCACCGAAGTAACCATCACCGCAGGTGAAGGCATGAAGATATTCTACACCACCAATGGCGACGAGCCTACCACCTCATCTACTCCCTATACGGCATCCCTCACGATTACTGCCACTACTACGGTCAAAGCAATTGCTTTCGACGAGACAAAAAGCAAGGTTAGTGACGTGACGGAGAAGACTTTCAGACACCAAGACGCCGTTGCCCTTGAATCCGTTGATTACGCTACGAATGGCACTAAGGTATTCCTCCAACCGGTTACGGTGGTTTATGCTAATGGTTCGTACACCTATCTGAAAGATGAGACGGGTGTCGGTCTGCTCTATGGTGGCAGTCTCAACCTCAGTGCAGGAGATATGGTAGCAGGCATTGCAGCGACTACCTACCAGTATAGTAAATTACCCCAACTGATACCGACTGTTACAGCCGAAGACATTGCTGTTACTCCGGGCGTAGCACCTTCTCCCAAAGAGGCAATAGCAGTGCCCACCGCTGCGGAAGTGAATACATATCTCTTGCTGAAGGGAGTTGCTTTGGCAGCAGACGCAGCGACGATAAGTGGTACCAGCGTGCAAAATGTTACGGTTGTTTTCAAAGACGGCAGTATTGTACTTCGTGATATTTTCGGTGTGGTTACAGACGGCACTCTCAAAGCCGGCTCGTATGATATGGAAGGATTCGTGGGGGTTTACAATACCACTGTTCAATTCTATGCCACAAAAATCACAAGTACTGCTACTGCTATCGACAACGCCTCCATTGAAGCGCCAGCCCTCAAAACCATCGAGAACGGACAACTCGTTATCCTCCGCGATGGCGTGAAGTACAACGCTATGGGTGTACGCCTGCAATAACGCAACAATGAACTTTTCCAAGAGGCTGTCTGACAAACGGGTTAGACAGCCTCTTGTTTTTGCGGAGAACCTAACGAACGCGAGTTCGATATCCCGACAAAATCGGGACAAGTTAAGCAAACTACTTTCAGCAGTCAAAGACTGATTTGGTTTTTGATAATGAATTAATGGTAAATGCTTGCATCTATGTTTATCCCGACATGTCGGGAACTTGTCGGGATTACACGTTAATTATACGTTAAAGAAAAAAAATATTTGTATAATTTTTGGAAATTTTTGTTGAAAGAAAAGGGGCAACTCGGCGCCTACTTGGTGTTTATTCGGCGCCTACTCGGCGCCTCTTTCGTCGTTGCCAAAAATAATGCACGGCACTTGCATTTTCTTTGTAATATGCTGAATGTCAGTATCTGACAGATTGCGAAAAAATGAAAAAAGCCTCGTAACTTGCATATTGCCGTCTTATTTTGCACCAAACGCCGAAAATACGGCACCCCCTTAATATATGAGCGCGTTTTGCAGAGAGACGCCCCCTCCTCCGTTCCCATATCAGCCCTATACCGCTCGGCAACAGACGCACCCTGTCCGGTCGGCTAAGCAACCGCGGGCAGTAATGTGGAGTACCATGCTATCCGTCGGCACAGGGGTACAAAATCGTCCGTTTTATATCCAAAGAGGCATGTATATTTGCATGTATGAGAAAAAATATGTATCTTTGCAAGCAAAGAAAACCTGTAATCACACAAACTCTATTTTATACTATGAAACACACGAAGAACTCTTTGCGAGGAAGTGTTGCTTTATTGTGCTTCCTTGCGTGCAATCTTCTCTTGCTTCCTGCGTCGGCGGGGGCTGTGGAGCGCAATTATCTCACGAGTCAGTTTACCGAAGAAGAGGTGTCTGCCGCGTTG
>JBJECJ010000106.1:0-26254 GCA_051870955.1 Paludibacteraceae bacterium
CCGAGACCGCAAGCCGACAATCTTAGGTGATTCATAGGTGATTCATAGGTGATTCGTAGGTGATTAGTTAGTGATTCGTGGGTGATTCGTGGGTGATTCGTGGGTGATTGTGCTGAGAATATGCAGAGAATAACGAACATATTTACCGACTGTACCGACATGGTGCAACATCTGCGAACGGACCTCGCAGGTGCTACGCGCTATATCTATTTCCAGTTCTTCAAATTCGAAGCGGACGAATTGGGCAAGGCTATCGGCGAACTGCTGATAGAGCGGGCGAAGGCGGGCGTAGATGTGCGGGTCATCTACGACGCCGTTGCTTGTTGGTATGTGCCGCGACGCTTCTTCCGCCATTTGCAGAAAGGAGGCGTTAAGGTACTGGGATTCAATGGTTTATTCTCCGACAACGGTATCCCCGTCAACTTCCGTAACCACCGCAAGATAGTCTCCATAGACGGCGCTACCGCCTATGTCGGCGGCATGAACATCGCCCAACGCTACTGCGACGGTGTCCACGGCGGCATCTGGCGCGACACCCACCTCCGCCTCACCGACCCCACCGCCATCCAAGAACTCGAATCCGTCTTCCTCTGGGACTGGACAGAGTGCAAAGGCGACCTCTTGCTCCCTCAATATCACATGGAGGTGCGGTCTCCAGGCCGCACCATTGATAACGAAAATCAAAAGAACGAGGCATCGCTGTACCTCTCCCCCATCCACATCCTTCCCATCAACCCCACGGACAAAGTCATGCGCATGGACGCCCTCATCTGCTACATGCTCCACCATGCGCAGCGCTACATCTACTTCCAATCCCCCTATTTCATCCCCTCCGCCACCATCCTGTCTGCCCTCAAAGCCGCCCGCAACAAGGGAGTGGAAGTGCGCCTCATGCTCCCTATCCGCGGCGATAAAGGCATACTCGTGCCCAAAGCCACCGCTTCTCACTACGACCTCTTGCTGCGCGAAGGGGTGAAGATATACCTCTACCGACGCGGCTACATGCATGCCAAGACCATCGTCATGGACGACCGCCTGACCAGTATCGGCAGCGCCAACATCGACCCGCGCAGCCTCCGACTGTCCTACGAGATAACGGCAGTCTTCACCGACGGCGACACCGCCTTGCAGCAACGCCACATCTTCGAGCAAGACATGTCAGATTGCACACTCCTGACCCTTTCCGAATGGCAAAAACGCAGCCTGTGGCAACGACTGGCAGAGTTCATCGGAAGCCTCTTTGAGCACCACTTCTAAACGGTTCCTGCGAACAAAAAAAAGCAATTCTATCTTGCATATCTGCAAAAAAAGCAGTACCTTTGCAGCCGATTTCGCGTCTTGAAATTACGAAACAAGTATCGCGAAGTCGTATTTCTTTTATGTTCAAACCATTTCTTACAAACAAGCGTGCATTCCGCTTCCGTCGGTTCTGCCACAAGGCATACGCCGCCTTCAGTTCCCTCCACCGCGAGGTAACCATCGGGCGTGTGTCGGGCTACATGACCGACTTGGAGATGCTCAAGCACGGCAAGAGTGCGGCATTGGTCGCTCTCATGCTCACGGCAGGAGCAGTCGCCATCGAGGCGGATGAGGGAGTTCCTAAGGACTCTGCGCTTACGGACAGCCGGCAACTTAGTCTTCAGGAGGTGCTGGTGATTTCTCAGAAAGCTGAAGTTAATTCGGATGCGTATCGACTCATTACGCAGGTCTCCCACGACGAGATTCAGGCATTGCCTATCCAGACCGTAGCGGATATTTTGCAATATCTGCCGGGTATTGATGTCCGCACGCGGGGCGCCAACGGCGCACAAGCGGACATCAGCATGCGAGGCGGCACCTTCGACCAAGTGCTCGTCATGCTCAACGGTGTGAGTCTCAACGACTTCCACACGGGGCACTATGCGCTCAACCTGCCTATCTCTCCCTCGCTCATAGAGCGCGTGGAGGTCTTGCAAGGCACGTCCGCTAACCTCTTCGGAGCCTTCTCCGGAGCCGTCAACATCATCACAAAGACCGCTCCCGAGATGGTGTTGAAACTCACGGCGGGCATGAACGGCTTGGTAAACCCCGAGTTTGCGGGCTCGTGGCAGAAAGACGAAGTGCACATCAACGCCTCCGCCGAGTACTCGCGCGCCGAGGGCTACTACGCCCCCGACCCCACCGAGAAAGAGCAGACGGCGCTCACCAACTCCGACTATCAGTTGGCGAACCTCTACTTGCAGACGCGTTGGCGCGGACTCGATGTCCAGATGGGCGCACAGTGGAAAGACGCAGGTGCCGGCATGTACTATGGTTTCGGCTCGCAAGACCAGTTCGACGCCACGCGTACTGCCTTCACCTCTGCTAAGTACACCCATCGTTTGGGCGCATGGCGACTGGAAACGCAGGCTGCATACCGCGCCAACTACGACCGCTACGAGTGGCATCGAGGGCAACGCCTCTACGGTAACTTCCACTTCGCACAGACCACGACGGCGGCGCTCTCCGCGCACTATGCTTCGCGCATAGGCACTACCTCCTTCGGTGTGAGTGTCCGTAACGAGAATATCCACTCTACCAACCTCGGCGATACCATCAACCCCGACGGGCAGATTCCCAATGTGGAGGGCTTCGACTTGGCGGACGTGCGGGTGTTGGACTTGATACGTGGCGGCAACCGTTTCCACCTCAACTACTTTGCAGAGCAGACCTTCTACTACGCAGGCTTGTCGGCTTCGTTGGGCGTGAACGGCACCTACAACACGCAGTTCGGCAACCACTTTGCAGGCGGTGCGAACATCGGCTACGAATACGCGAAGAATAGCAGCGTCTATGTCAATGCTAATCGTTCGCTCCGCATGCCTACCTTCACAGACCTCTACTACAACGCCGGTAACCAGTTGGGTAACAAAGACTTGCAGCCCGAGGAAGCGTGGTTGCTCTCCGTGGGCACGAAGTACAATCCCTCTTTTGGCAAGGCGGGTAGTCTCTCGCTGGCGGCAGACTGGTACTACCGTTGGGGCAAAAACATCATCGACTGGGTCTATACCCCCGAGGACACCAAGCGCCCCTACCATGCGCAGAACCAGCAACAGGTGAACGCCACGGGGGTGGAACTGTCGGTGGCATATCGCTGGAACGAATGGCTGCGCTGTCTGTCGGTGGACTACGCCTACACCTATCTGGACTTGGATTTGAAGGAAGCGGGCTCACGCTATCTTGACTACCTGAGCCATAAACTCACTATCCACCTCGAGCACGGTATCTACAAGGGTCTGGGTGCTTCGTGGACAGTGCGCTACCGGCAGCGCGAAGGGCAGTACAACGACGCGCAAGGCGAGGTACAAGATTACCAACCCGTGTGGCTCTTGGACGGCTCAATCTTCTGGCAGAACAAGCACCTGCGCGTGAGTGTGGACTGCACCAACATGACCAACACCCGCTACTACGACTACGGCGGTATCCTACAACCCGGCGCATGGGCGAAAATTTCTATCAAAGCCGTCTTATAATCTTCATTGCTCCGAGAAGGGTTTCCCGTAGTGGTTACCCCCACACACAAGACCGCCTGACAAACCCGTTAGGCGGTCTTTTTGGCACGTTTTTAGGTAAAAAGTTTGTGTATCTCGCAAAAAAGCAGTACCTTTGCACACCAAAAGGACAAGCGTATGAATAGTCAGGAAGTGATAGCGCATTTGGAGCGTAAGGGGGTGAAGGCAACTGTCAACAGGATACTGGTATTCAGCGAGTTGCAGGACGCCGTCCGTCCCATGAGCCTGAAAGACCTCGAAGACAAGATGCTCAATCTCGATAAGTCGAGTATCTTCCGTGTGCTGACTTTGTTTGCGCAGCACGACGTGGTGCATGCATTTGAGGACGGCAGGGGGGTGGTGCATTACGAACTATGCCACCATGATGGAGACGACCACCATTCGCATGGGCACCTGCACTTCTATTGCGAGCAATGTCAACAGACCTATTGCCTTGAGGATGTGGCTATTCCTGCGATAGACATGCCCGAAGGTTTCGTCCCCCACTCTGTCTCCTTCGTAGTGAAAGGCGTCTGCCCGAAATGCAATAAATAATCCTATGCGAAAATATATTCCTTATTACATCGCCAACTTAAAGTTAGCGCTGCCTATTGTGGTGGCGCAGTTGGGGCAGATTCTCGTGCAGTTGGCGGACAACATCATGGTCGGTCGCTGGGGCGGCGAGGATGCCTTGCCGCTCGCCGCTGTGTCCTTTGGCGGGCAGGTGGCGATGCTATTCTTCCTTTTTGCGCTCGGTATCTCTATGGGACTGACCCCCATCGTGGGCGCGTTGGTTGGGCGCGGGCAGCGGGAGAACACCCATTCTTGGCTCTTCAACGGACTGATTCTTTACTTTGTGGCGGGCGTGCTGCTCATGCTCTTACAGTTGGCTTTTCAACCCCTACTCTACCACCTCGGGCAACCCCGCGAAGTGGTGGACGCATCGCTCACCTACTACCGAATCATGGCGTACAGTATCCCCTTCGTGATGGTGTTTGCCACGTTCAAGCAGTTCTTGGAAGGCATAGGCAATACGTGGATTTCCATGGTCGTACTGCTGGCTGCCAACCTGCTCAACGTCTTCTTCAATTGGCTGTTCATCTATGGTGCCTGCGGCTGCCCCGAGATGGGCATTGAGGGTGCTGCCCTCGCCACCTTCCTTGCCCGCGCCGTCGGACCGCTGGCGATAGTGCTTATCTTCCTCTGTACGCGTTGGTTGCGCCCCTACATACAGGGTTGGCACCTTAGGATGTTCTCCATGCGCGAAATGAAACGGCTGATTTTCATCGGCTTGCCTATCGCGGGGCAGATGTTCCTCGAAGCCTTTGCCTTTGTCTTCACGGGTATCATGATGGGCTGGTTCGGCACGATAGCCATCAGCGCTAATCAGATTATGAACACAATGGGCAACTGTGTGTTCCAGATAGTGCTGGCGATGGGCGCGGCGACCACTATCCGCGTGTCGCACTGCTACGGTGCACGCGACTATCGGAAGATGGTGATGAGCGCAAAAGCCGCGCTGCACATGGTCATCGCTTGGAATATCCTTGCGGCAATCGGGTTCGTAGTCCTGCGCCATCAGATTCCTTTGCTCTTCACGAGCAACGCGGAAGTCGCGTCTTTGGCTGCCGTGTTGCTGGTCTGCGCCGCTACCTACCAGTTCTTCGACGGCATACAGAACGTGTCTATCGGCATCCTGCGCGGCATACAGGACGTGAAGATTATCCCCTACATCTCTTTCTTGGCGTACATCGTGCTGAACCTGCCCGTCGGCTACCTGCTGGCATTCCCCTGCGGGTTAGGTCCGAAAGGGCTGATTTTAGCATACGTGGTGGGCTTGGGTGCCACCGCTATCCTCTGTCTCCTCCGTATCCGCCACGATGTGAGGAAACTGCACACTGACAAAATGGCAGTCTGACACTGACAAAACCCGTTTGGCACAGAGTTTGATTGCTGAACAATGGGGCTGGACTGCTCCAAAACAATAGTCAAACTAAAACACTAAAATACTATGTCAAAGATTCAACCATTAGCAGACCGCGTGCTCGTTCGCCCCGTGGCTGCAGAAGAAAAGACCATCGGCGGTATCATCATCCCCGATAGCGCAAAAGAAAAACCCCTCCGCGGCGAAGTTATCGCAGTAGGAAACGGAACCAAAGACGAGGCAATGGTGCTCAGCGCCGGCGACCAAGTACTCTACGGCAAATATGCAGGCACAGAACTGGAGTTCGACGGCGAGAAGTTCCTCATCATGCGCCAATCCGACGTCCTCGCAATCTTAAAATAAAATAAGGAAAAGAAGAGAAAACTAGAAAAACTAGAAAAACTAGAAGCACTAGAATTTCTAGAAAAAAAACAACAATAAAACCATGGCAAAAGAAATCACATACAATACGGAGGCGCGAGACGCGCTGAAGCGTGGCGTTGACCAATTGGCAAACGCTGTCAAAGTAACCCTCGGTCCTAAGGGACGCAATGTAGTCATTGACAAGAAGTATGGTGCTCCCCACATCACCAAAGACGGTGTTACGGTAGCCAAAGAGATTGAGTTGGCAGACGCAGCCGAGAACCTTGGCGCACAACTCGTGAAGGAGGTTGCCTCCAAGACCGGCGACCAAGCAGGCGACGGTACTACCACCGCCACCGTCCTCACCCAAGCCATTGTGGGCGTAGGTATCAAGAACGTTACCGCCGGCGCTAACCCTATGGACTTGAAGCGCGGTATGGACAAAGCCGTTGCTGCCGTAGTAGCGAACATCAAGGAGCAGAGCGAGGTAGTAGGCAACGACTTCGACAAGATTGAGCAGGTAGCCACCATCTCTGCCAACAACGATGCCGAGATAGGCAAACTCATCGCTGACGCGATGCGCAAGGTAAGCAAAGACGGTGTCATCACCATCGGCGAAGCAAAGGGTATGGACACTACCATTGACGTAGTGCAAGGCATGCAGTTCGACCGCGGCTATATCAGCCCTTACTTCGTTACCAACACCGAGACCATGGAGGTGGAGATGGACAAACCGTATATCCTTATCTACGACAAGAAAATCAGCAACCTCAAAGAGTTGCTCCCCGTTTTGGAGCCCGCCGTACAGAGCGGTCGTCCTCTGCTCATCATCGCAGAGGATGTAGATAGCGAAGCACTCACCACGCTGGTTGTCAACCGTCTGCGTGCACAACTGAAGATTTGCGCCGTAAAGGCACCGGGCTTCGGCGACCGCCGCAAAGAGATGCTGGAAGACATCGCAATCCTCACGGGCGGCACTGTCATCAGCGAGGAGAAGGGTATCAAGTTGGAGAGCGCTACCATCGACATGCTGGGTACTGCCGAGAGCATCACGGTCAACAAAGACAACACCACCATCGTCAATGGCGCAGGCGACCACGAGGCTATCAATCAGCGCGTTGCACAAATCAAGGCGCAGATTGCCGCTACGAAATCGACCTACGACAAAGAGAAACTCCAAGAGCGTCTGGCTAAACTCGCAGGCGGCGTAGCACAACTCAACGTGGGTGCTGCTTCTGAGGTGGAGATGAAGGAGAAGAAAGACCGCGTGGACGACGCGCTGAGCGCAACTCGCGCCGCTATCGAGGAAGGTATCGTAGCCGGCGGCGGCGTGGCTTATATCCGCGCACAGAAGGCACTGGACGGACTGAAAGGCGACAACGAGGACGAGCAGACGGGTATCGACATCATCCGCCGCGCTATCGAGGAGCCGCTCCGCCAAATCGTTACCAACGCAGGCAAAGAGGGCGCAGTAGTGGTTGACAAAGTGCGCAACGGCGAAGGCGACTTCGGCTACAACGCACGCAAAGACTGCTATGAGAACCTGCTCGCTGCCGGAGTGGTTGACCCTGCCAAGGTGGCTCGTGTAGCACTTGAGAATGCCGCTTCTATCGCAGGCATGTTCCTCACCACCGAGTGCGTCATCGTGGACAAGAAAGAGGAGAATCCCGCTCCCGCAATGCCCAACCCCGGTATGGGTGGCATGATGTAATCAACTGCGTGAAGCGATAAAAGAAAAGACTGCCTGACAAGTCAACTTGTTCGGGTAGTCTTTTTTCATGCCTTTTCCGTACTTCCTTCGCGCTCGTTATCATCGTGTAGAACGTCATCGACCTGCGAACGACCTGCGGTCGACCCGCGATAGACCCGCGATAGACCCGCGAAAGACCCGCGAAAGACCCGTGAAAAAAAGTATCGTCGAAAGGGTACTTGAATCAGTCGAGCATGTGACCGAAATTGTTGGAGAGTTGAATCATTTGGTCGTACTGCTCCGGCGTGAGGTCATAGAAGTAGAAGTTGCGTGGGTCAACGGGTTTGTCTTGGTAGCGCACCTCGTAGTGCAAGTGCGGACCTGTGGATTTGCCCGTATTGCCCACCAATGCAATCACATCGCCGCGCTTGACGTTCTGCCCTTTGCGCACAATAATCTTATAGAGGTGGGCATAAACCGTGGTGTAGCCAAAGCCGTGGTCGAGTTCCACCGTGTTGCCATAGCCCTGCTTCCAACCTGTGAAAACCACTTTCGCGTTGCCCGTGGCAAAGACGTCTGTGCCGATAGGAGCAGAGAAGTCCATGCCCGCATGGAAACGGCGGACGTGATAGACAGGGTCGATACGCATGCCGTAGCCCGAGGCGGTACGCTTGAGGTCTTTGTTGAGTACGGGCTGTATGGCAGGCAGGTTCTCCATGCGCACTTCCTGCGTCTTCGCCAGTTCCAGCAGTTCATCGTAGGACTTGGCTTGGATATAGGTCTCCTTGGCGAGGAGGTCCACTTTCATTGTGAGGTCGGAAGCCAGTTGGGAATTGGTCATGCGGGCAATGGAATCGTAGTAAGCGATACGCCTATTCGCGCCCGTCCGCACCGAGAGCGGGATAGGCTCCGCGCCGAACAAGACACGGTACAGGTTCTCATCGCGTTGCTCGAAATCTTTCATCACAATCTGCATCTGGTCCACCTGACTGTTAAGCACCTGCAACTGCGCCTCCAAGTTGCGGTTCTGCTGCTTGAGTTGGGACTCACGCGGAGATGGAAAGAAATAGAAAAACACCAAGAAGAATACGATTCCTATGCAGACTCCCCCGATAAGGTACCATCCGGAACGGCGCAACCAATACCGAAAGCCCATCTCCACCCGCTCCATGGCAAGCGTCTTGGGGTTGATTTGATATCTTGTTTTACGTAGTTGCATATTGTTTTCTATTGTCTATTGAGAGTATTCGGAATAATCAGAATATTCGGAGTTTTCAGAACAATTTAATTGCCATTGTTTTTCCACCAGAAGAAGTATTGGTTTTGTTGCTTCTTCTCTTTCGGGGTGCGGGCAACATAAACGGGCTGCATGGTGTATGGGTTGAGACCTGTGTAGAACATGGTGGTGGAGAGGGTCATCGGCGTGGGGGTGAAGTCCTGCACCTGCTCGGGTCGGTAGTGCATCTTCTTCGTCCACTCGGCGAGGTGCGACATGTCGCGGTTGGTGCAACCCGGGTGGGAAGAGATGAAGTATGGAATGAGTTGTTGGTGCATGTTCGCCTGCTCGTTGGTGCGGAGGAAGAACTCGCGGAACTGCAAAAAATGTTCCCACGAAGGCTTGCGCATCAGTTTGAGCACCTCGGGCGAAGTGTGTTCGGGTGCCACCTTGAGCCGTCCGCTCACATGCCACGTGATGAGTTGCCTGCCGTATTCTTCGGACATCAAATCATAGCGAATACCCGAGCTGACAAATGCATGCTTCACTTCGGGCAGGTTATCCACCGTTCGATATATATCCAGCAGGGGGCGGAAATCTTGGTTGAGGTTCTTGCAGATGGAGGGCGTGAGGCAAGAAGGACGCGCGCATTGTTGGCAAAGAGAGAGGTCTTTGCCGTGCATGCCGTACATGTTTGCCGAGGGTCCACCCAAGTCGGAGATAACGCCCCGCCACTCGGGGAGCGTCTGCAACTGCTTGATTTGGCGCAATATAGATGCTTTGGAGCGCGAGACAATCTGCTTACCTTGGTGGGCGGAGATGGTGCAGAACGAGCAACCGCCGAAGCAGCCGCGGTGCATGCAGACCGAGAAACGAATCATCTCGTAAGCAGGGATGCGCTTGTCCTTATATTTAGGGTGCGGCAGGTATTGGAAAGGCAGGTCGTAGATGGCATCCAACTCTTCCTGCGAGATGGGCGGGTAAGGAGGATTGACCACCACCTGTTGTTTCCCGACGGGCTGGATAAGGCGGCGGGCTTGTATCTTGTTGCTCTCCGTTTCGATATGGCGGAAGTTCTCCGCATGCTTGCGCTTGTCTTGGCAGGCGGCTTCGTGGGAATGGAGAAGGATGTCTTCTTCTGAGGGTTGGATATCCGTGGTAAGGTAAGCCGTTTGGGGAATGTCCGTCAGCGGGCTGCGAGCAGCAATATGCTCCGCAATCGCAAGGATGGCTTGCTCGCCCATGCCGTAGATGAGCAGGTCGGCTTTGGACTCTACCAAGATAGAGGGTTTGAGGATGTCTGCCCAATAGTCGTAATGCGTGAGCCGACGCATAGAAGCCTCTATGCCGCCAATGACGATGGGGGTATCGGGGAAGTGCTGCTTGAGGATTTGGCAATAGGTAATGGTGCAATAATCAGGACGCATGCCTGCTTTACCATCGGGGGTGTAGGCATCATCCGAGCGTTTACGCTTGGCTGCCGTGTAGTGGTTTACCATGGAATCCATTGCCCCCGCCGTTACGCCGAAGAAAAGACGCGGCTTGCCCAACTTGGTGAAATCGCGGTGGTCTCCCCGCCAGTCGGGTTGCGGCACGAGCGCCACCCTATACCCTGCACGCTCCAACACACGCCCTATGACCGCCGCACCAAACTGCGGGTGGTCCACATAAGCATCGCCGGAGAAGAGGATGATATCCACTTCGTCCCATCCGCGGATGTCTAACTCTTTGCGAGTAGTGGGGAGATATGCTTTCAGGTCGGGCATTGATAATTAAGAATTTTGAATTAAGAATTAAGAGAGCATGGATAATTAAAAAGAGCATGCGCACTCATAATTCATAATTCTTAATTCATAATTAATTGTTAGTCTATTTGTAATGCGAATTGCTCTTTGAGGGTATTGAGAGCGGTGTTTTCTTCGAGCATCACTTTGTAGCGTTCCTCTGCAGTGAAGGCTTTCTGCTCGTGAGTATATTGCGCCACCTTGAGGGTGAGCGTCAGTTGGTCGTTTCGCAGTTGCTTATGCAGATAATCATGGATACGCGGGAGGGCCTTCTTCACCTCCTCCAGTTCCCATTGGTTGGGCAACTCAAGGGTGGCAGACTGCTGGTCGTGGAGCACCGGTTGGTAAAACGATACCACGTTTTGGAGACGCGAATCTTCTTTGCCGAAGTAGGTTTTCAGACCGGTCCACGCGTCATTGAACCGGTCTTCCGTAAAAGGGTTGTTCTGCGGTGCAGCAGCAGGTGCCACGTTTTGAGGAGCAGGTGCCGCGGGGGTTGCTGCAGGGGCATTCCCTACCCCATTGATACTCGGTATCTTGGGGATAGACGAGAGCGAGGGGGCTTTGGGCAGCGGAGGCGTGGTCGGCATCTTCGGCGCTGCAGGAGGAGTCTGAGAAATCGGAGTCTTCTGAATATTCTGAGTATTCTGATTATTCTGAATGCTTTGAATGGGGGCCGCCGTTGTCGGGGCGGCGGTTTGCACGCCCAACTGCGTCAGACGGATAAGCGCCAACTCCACCGTGAGACGTTTGTTTTTCGCCGTGCGGTAGTTGATGTCGCAGGTATTGAGTATATCGAGCGCGGCAAAAAGCCATTGCGGCGAGCAATGCTGCCCCTGTGCGGCATAATGCTGCCGAATCGTGTCTGCCGTCTCCAACAGCGTGATGGTCTGCGGGTCTTTGGCAACCAACACATCGCGGAGGTGTTGCGCCAAGCCCGTGGTGAAATTGCCGGCATCAAATCCTTTCTGCAAAACCTCGTTGAGCAACAGCAGCGCCCCCGTAACATCATGCGCGAGGGCGAAATTCACCATGCGGAAGTAGTAGTCGGAGTCGAGCACATTCAGCACCTCGATGGTGCGCTCGTAGGTGATGGTGTTGCCGCAGAAAGAAACGAGTTGGTCGAAGATACTCAGAGCATCGCGCATACCGCCGTCTGCCTTCTGCGCCACCACGTTGAGCGCCTTTTCCGAAGCACTGACCCCCTCTTGCTGCGCCACATGCTGCAAGTGGGCAATCGTGTCGGCGATAGTGATACGCGCAAAGTCATACACTTGGCAACGGCTGAGGATAGTAGGCAGCACCTTGTGCTTCTCGGTGGTCGCCAAGATGAAGATGGCATACGAAGGCGGCTCCTCCAAGGTCTTCAGAAGCGCATTGAACGCACCCGTGGAGAGCATGTGCACCTCATCGATGATATAGACGGAATACTTGCCTATCTGCGGCGGGATACGCACTTGGTCAATCAGCGAGCGGATATCCTCCACGGAGTTGTTGGAGGCGGCGTCTAACTCATGGATATTGAAAGACCGTCCTTCGTTGAAGGCACGGCAGGACTCACACTCGTTGCAGGCATCGTGCCCCGAGGTGGGATTCAGGCAGTTGATGGTCTTAGCAAAGATACGTGCGCAGGTGGTCTTACCTACGCCGCGCGGTCCGCAGAAGAGATAAGCATGCGCCAAATGGTTCTGACGGATAGCATTCTGCAAAGTCTGCGTGAGTGCTTTCTGCCCGACCACGCTCTCAAAATTGAGCGGACGATATTTGCGTGCAGAGACGATATAGTTTTCCATAATTATTAGATTCCTCTTCAGTTATTCCGCAATAACTTCAGGGGCTATTTTGTGTATTAATCCTTTTAGTACGTCTCCCGGTCCGAACTCGTAGAAGTGGTCTGCACCATCCACAATCATGTTGCGTACCGTCTGTGTCCAGCGTACAGAACTCGTCAGTTGCGACAACAAGTTCTCCCTAATCTGCTCCGGATGTGTCTGCGGATAGGCATTAACATTCTGATAAATCGGGCAGAATGGTGTGTGAAACTCTGTGGTCATGATGGCCTCTTTCAGTTCCTCTGCAGCCGGTTGCATGAGTGGGGAATGAAAAGCGCCTCCCACGGGCAACCTGAGTGCACGTTTTGCACCATTTTCTTTCATGATTAGGCACAAGCGGTCCACACCTTCCACCTCGCCGGAAATAACCACTTGTCCGGGACAATTAAAGTTGGCAGCCACCACATGACAATCAGAATGCAGTTGGCACAACTCATCCACCCTGTCATCCGGCAATCCGAGTACCGCCGCCATAGTTCCCTGTTTCACCTCGCATGCCCGTTGCATAGCCTGAGCACGCTTGCTCACCAATATAAGCGCATCCTCAAAACGAAGGGCACCGCAAGCCACCAGCGCACTAAACTCGCCAAGACTATGACCTGCCACCATATCCGGTTTCAGCGTAGTCAGCAAGCGGGAAGCCACGACGGAATGGAGGAAAACGGCAGGTTGGGTTACATCCGTACGTTTCAAATCTTCTGCCGTACCTTCAAACATGATATCTGTCAAGCGAAAACCAAGCAGTTCATTGGCTTTCTCGCACATCTCACGCGCTTCTTTGTGAGCATCATAAAGGTCTTTGCACATACCCGTAAACTGTGCACCCTGACCGGGAAATACAAATGCATTCATTATCCTTAAAAAATTATAATTATTCAACTTTGAGTACTAAATTTCAGGTGATATACCTGTGAAATCGACTGCAAAGATACGAAAAATAATTGACATACACACTACCTACCACGAAAAAAATAAGATATTACATCCTTTTTTCGGTATTTTCCTACTTTAAGAATAGCAATATCTTATTGCTCGTTGCCTATACTAAGTTGTTGGATACTTACTCCATCGCTTGCAGTTTGTCTTCCATCTGTAGCATCTCGTCGCGCAGGAAGGCGGCTTGGTCAAAGTTGAGGTCTTTGGCGGCAGCCAGCATCGCACGGCGTTTCTGCTCAATGGCTTTCTTCAGTTCTTTGGCGTTCATCTGCTGCCAAGCCGCCGTCTTCCAGCCCTCTTTAATCTTCTCCTCCACACGCTGTTTCTCCGCCTCGGGGTCTTTGTAGAGCGCCGAGAGCGCGGAGGTGGTGATGGCTTTGTGGAGCGGCGTGGGCGTGATGCCATGCGCCTCGTTGTACGCGCTCTGAATGGTGCGGCGGCGGTTGGTCTCATCGATAGTCGCCTGCATGGCGGGCGTAATGCTGTCGCCGTACATAATCACCTTCCCGTGCACATGCCTTGCTGCGCGCCCCGCCGTCTGCGTGAGCGAGCGTTGGTCGCGCAGAAAACCGGGCTTGTCTGCATCCAGTATCGCCACCAGCGACACCTCCGGCAAGTCCAGTCCCTCGCGTAGCAGGTTTACGCCAACTAGCACATCGTACAGCCCCTTACGCAGGTCTTCCATTATCTTCACTCGCTCGATGGTGTCTATGTCCGAATGGATATACGCCGACCGTATGCCGTAGCGACGCAGGTAGTCGTCCAACTCCTCCGCCATGCGCTTGGTGAGCGTGGTAACTAATACGCGCTCGTTGAGGCGGATACGCTGCTGTATCTCGTCCATCAGGTCGTCCACTTGATGCTCGCTCGGTCGCACGTCTATCTCGGGGTCGAGCAAGCCCGTCGGGCGAATCAACTGGTCGATAACCACGCCCTCCGCACGCTGCAACTCGTACTCGTCCGGCGTGGCAGAGACAAAGATGGTCTGCCCTGTCTTATCCAAGAACTCATCGAAGGTCAGCGGACGGTTGTCGCGGGCGGCAGGCAGGCGGAAACCGTAGTTCACGAGGTTGTCTTTCCGCGCCTTGTCGCCGCCGTACATACCGCGAATCTGCGGTACAGTAACGTGGCTCTCGTCTATCACCAGCAGCATGTCTTTCGGGAAATAGTCTAGCAGACAATACGGCGGCGTGCCCGGCTCACGACCGTCAAAATAGCGGCTGTAGTTCTCCACGCCGGAGCAGTAGCCCAACTCCTGAATCATCTCCAAATCGTACTTCACGCGGTCTTCTATGCGCTTGGCATAGAGCGGTTCGCCTATCTCCTGAAAGTGCATCACTTGGTTGGCAAGGTCGAGTTTTATCTGCCCCATAGCGGCATCTATCCGCTCGCGGGAGGTAACGAAGATGGTCGCCGGCGAGATGTTGTATTCGGCAAACTGTGCCCCCTCCGTGCCCGTGAGCGTGCAGACCTCGGAGATGCTGTCTATCTCGTTGCCGAAGAACTCCACGCGCACCACTATCTCCGCATACGCCAGCGCGATATCCACCGTGTCGCCTTTCACGCGGAAACGTCCGCGCGTCAGTTCCAAGTCGTTGCGGATATACTGCGCCGCCACCAGCATCTTCAGGAAGTCGTCCATCGGCAGCAGGTCGCCCACGCGCAGGTGGATACTCTGCGCCGACATGTCCTGCGGCGAGCCCAAGCCGTAGATACAACTCACCGACGACACCACAATCACATCCTTTCGCCCGCTGAGCAGCGCCGCGGTAGCGGACAGACGCAGACGGTCTATCTCCTCGTTGATACTCAGGTCTTTGTCGATATAGGTGTCGGTGGAAGGGATATAGGCTTCGGGCTGGTAGTAATCGTAGTACGAAACAAAATACTCCACGGCGTTGTGCGGGAAGAACGCCTTCATCTCCGAATACAACTGCGCCGCGAGGGTCTTGTTGTGGCTCATGATGAGCGTGGGTCGGTTCAACTGCGCAATCACGTTCGCCACCGTGAAGGTCTTGCCGCTACCCGTAACGCCCAGTAGCACCTGCGCGTCAGCGCCCGCCTTGATGCCGTCCACCAAGGAGCGTATCGCCTGCGGCTGGTCGCCCGTCGGCTTATATGCACTCTCTAACTGAAACATGCTGCAATCTACCGCTATAAGTTTACAAATTCACTCCATACACCTCGCGATGGATGGTTGCTTTCACACGAGAGAAATCTTGTTCCGGAACAAGGCTCCCCTGTGCCATGAGCAGCATGGGCAGTGGCGTATCTGTCGCTCGATAAGGCGGCTGCATGTAAGCACAGTCGCGCCAGAGCGTGAAATCATTGCGCTCATAGAAAGCAATCCGACGTCGCGAAAGGTCGTCAGTAGGCATCTCCACTTCCAGAACAAAGGGCATAGAAGCAGCATATTGTTTGTCAAGAAGCGCGCGCAAGGCGGCGAGTATGCGAGCGCCGTATCCATGATTGCGACAAGCGGGGTCCGTCGCCAAATGTTCACCATAGCAGAAACCACCGAAATACCAATAGGTGATGAAACCTACGGGTGTCCCCTCATCCTCCGCCAACAGACAATGGAAATTCGTTCGCACGTCCGTATTGTATCGTTGCGCCTCCGTGTCGCGCCGCTCATTGCTCGGGAAAGAAGCCGACCACAACTGCTCGAGCCACGGATAAGCAGAGTCGGAAGTATGTATTTCTCGAAGCGCCAACATAATATATATATAAGGAATAAGAAAAAGTTTGCGTATTTCAGAAAAAAGCAGTATTTTTGCACCCGCATTTCTCAATCAGAATACCGCCGATAGGACGAAAAAAGGGTAAGCAATCTACATCGCACCGCTACAACCTCTTACCCTTGCTTCGGTCAAGACCTGGGGGAATTGGGAGGGAGCTGGTCGTGTAGGACTTACCCTAAACCGACTGCAAAGATACTGCTTTTTTTTGACATGACCAAATAAATCGAGAAAAAAGTGAAAATAAATGTTAGAGGACTTCATCATACAGCGTATCCGAGCCGAGTTGCCGTTCGTACCCAATGAGGAGAAAGAGGGACTTTTCCGCTTGTTGGGAGCATTCTTGGTGTCTCCCTGCCGCGAAAAATGCTTTCTGCTCAAAGGCTATGCCGGCACGGGCAAGACCAGCGTGGTGAGCGCACTGGTGCGGGCGTTGGAGGGTTTGCGCCAACCTTGCGTCCTGCTCGCACCCACGGGAAGAGCAGCCAAGGTGCTGGCACGCTATTCCGGAAAATCGGCTTTCACGATACACAAATACATCTACCGCCAGCAGCAGTTGGGCGTAGAAGCCTTCTCGCTTGCCGACAACCGCCACAAGCAGACCCTGTTCATCGTAGACGAGGCATCCATGCTCTCCGCCACGCGCGACAACGGTGTCTTCGGCAGCGGAAGCCTGCTGGACGACCTCATCAAGTACGTCTATTCGGGCGAAGGTTGCTCGCTCTTGCTGCTGGGCGACGACGCACAGTTGCCGCCGGTGGGAAGCCTTTGCAGTCCCGCTTTGGATGCCGACAGACTGCGCGGTTACGGACTGGACGTGTCAGCATTCTCCCTCACGCAGGTCGCCCGTCAAGCCTTAGACTCGGGCATTTTAGCCAATGCCACGCACATCCGCGAGCAACTCACCCGTGGCTCCATGCTCCCTACCGAGACACACTTCCCCACCCCCGCACCCGATGTGCAACCACTGGCGAACGAGGAGTTCATAGACACCTTGGAGCAAGCCTATCGCGAAGTAGGCGAAGAGGAAACGCTCATCATCACGCGCAGCAACAAGCGCACAAACCTCTTCAACCAAGGGGTGCGCTCGCGCATACTCTGGAAGGAAGACGAACTCTCCGCAGGAGACCGACTGATGGTCAGTAAAAACAACTATTTCTGGACGCAAGACTATGATAATCTGCCCTTTATCGCCAACGGCGATATGTTCGAAGTGGTACGCCTGCGCAACGAGCGCGAGATGTACGGTTTCCGCTTTGTGGAAGCCTCGTTGCGGGCTATGGACTATGATTTTGAAATTGATTGCATGCTGTGGATAGACAGCCTGTCGGTGGACTCGCCCGCCGACACCGTGGCACTGCAAAAACAACTCTTCACCCGTATCGCCGAAGACTATCCCGAGATACGCAACCGCAAGGAAATGACAAAAAAAGTCTTCGAATCGCCCTACTACAACGCGCTGCAAGTGCGTTTCGCCTATGCCGTAACTTGCCACAAAGCACAGGGCGGGCAATGGAAACGGGTCTTTCTCGACCTTCCTCTGCTTGCTCCCCGATTTATCGGGGCAAGTCAAGAATTTATCGGGGCGAATCGGGAATTTATCGGGGGCACGGCTTCTGCCACAACGGTCGAGAACGGACATCCCATGCAACAATCGGAATACCTTCGCTGGCTCTACACCGCCGTTACCCGCGCCACAGAAACACTCTACGTGCTCCAATAAACTCATTGAAACAAGAGCAAATTTTTTCGCGGGTCTATCGCGGGTCTATCGCGGGTCTATCGTAACATTACCGCAGGTCTCCCGCAGGTCGTCCGCAGGTCGCCCGCACCTCTCCCGCAAGCCTGACTCTCCTCCCTACTCTTTCATCTCAGCACTCCACATACACCTCCAGCAACTCGGACGGCGTTTTCGGGAGCAACACAATATCATTCAAGCACGCAGGAATCAGCACCGCCTCCCCTTTCTGCAAACTGACCTCAGCAGGCACATCCCCCTCGCAGTCCAATGCTTTGACGGACAACATGCCCTCGGTGCAGATGTAGATGACAAACGAGTCCAACGCAGCGTAGTCGCGCTGCACAGGTGCAGCGACAGACAGACGATTGGTAGTGAAGTACGGAGTCTTGGCAAGCGAAACAACCTCCGCAGTTGCCCCGTCTTGGGGCGCAGGATAGTGCGCTACCCTACACGCTTCTTTCGCGGTGTAGTCCATCACCTCCAGCGCAGACTCCAGATGCAGCGGACGCTGTTTGCCGTCATTGCCCACGCGGTTGTAGTCGTATAGGCGGTAGGTGATATCGCTGTTCTCCTGAATCTCTGCCACCACGGTGCCTTTCTTGATGGCATGCACCGTCTTCGCCTCAATCAGTGCCACATCCCCGCGTTTCACGGGGAAGAATTGCAGATGGTCTTGCAGGTCGCCTTCGTGTATCGCCTCGCGGATATGCGCCTCGTCCACATCGTGCTTCCAGCCGAGCAAAAGTCCCGCCTCCGGCTCCGAGTCCATCACGTACCACATCTCCGTCTTGCCCATCGTACCCACATGCTCCCAAGCATAGTCGTCATCGGGGTGCACCTGAATACTCAGGTCGTCTGCCGCATCGATAAACTTCACCAGCAACGGAAACGTATTGCCAAAGGTCTCATACACACGGTCGCCCGCCAACTCGCTCATATACACTTCCAGCAAGTCTTGCAGGCTATCCCCCGCATGAGGACCGTTCGACACCTCGGTAGGATACTTCTCCACCGCCGAAATAAGCCAACTCTCGCCCACGTTCTCAAAACTATCCGAGGCGGGACGATACCACTCTTTGATATGCTCCCCGCCCCAGATTTTATGAAACAAACGCGGTGTAAACTTCAATAAATAAAGCACCTTTTTGCTAATTAAGAATTATGAATTAGAAACAAAGAAACACGCAATTTCCAACACTCGCGTAGCGAGTTCCCAACATGTAAGTTCCTTACACGTAAGTTCTTTACACTCGCGTAGCGAGTTCCAAACACGTAGTTTACTGGATATTCCGCAGCCGCTTCTCCCAGTTCCATGCCGAAACCAGCACGTCCTTCACCGGCGTATCGGCTTTCCAGCCCAGCACCTCGTTGGCTTTCTTCGGGTTAGCCCATACCTTCTCGATATCGCCTTCCCGACGACCGACAATCTGATAAGGCACATTCACGCCCGTAGCCTCCATGAAGTCGCGCACAATCTCCAGCACCGACAGACCGCGACCGGTACCCAAGTTGAACACCTCTACCTGCTCGGTCGGCTTGCCTGCCAGCATGCGCTCCACGGCTTTCACGTGTGCCTTAGCCAAATCCACCACGTAGATGTAGTCGCGAATGCAAGAGCCGTCCGGCGTGTCGTAGTCGTCGCCGAACACCCTCAGTTCCGGCCGCAAGCCCGCTGCCGTCTGCGTAACGAAAGGAAGCAGGTTGTTAGGCACACCGTTGGGCAACTCGCCTATCAATGCAGACGGGTGCGCACCTATCGGATTGAAATAGCGCAAGATAGTCGCATGCAACGATTTGTCGGCATGCGCCTCATCGTAGATGATATCTTCGTTTATCTGCTTCGTGTTGCCGTAGGGCGACAAGGCTTTCTGTATCGGTGCCGTCTCGTCCACAGGCAGGTGGTCTTTGTCCGGCTGACCGTAAACGGTGCAGGACGAAGAGAACACGATATTGCAAACATGATACCGACGCATCACCTCCAGCAGCGTGATAAGCGAGCCAATGTTATTGCGGTAATACATCAGCGGTTTCTCCACCGACTCACCCACTGCCTTGCTTGCTGCGAAATGGATAACACCCACAATATCAGGATACTGCTTAAACACAGCCTCCAGATTCACGTAGTCGTTGCAATCGATATTTGCGAACTCGGGACGCTTGCCCACAATAGCGGATATACCGTCCAGTACATCCACGCTGGAGTTGCTCAGGTTATCCACGATGGTTACATCATACCCTTGTTGCATCAACTCCACCACGGTATGCGAGCCGATATAGCCCGTACCGCCTGTTACTAAAATTCGTGCCATGAGATTCTATTATTTTTAGAACAACTTCTCGGGATAAACACCTTCTTTCACAAGGTTGTTAATCTTCATCACTACCTGCGGACGGTCCTCAGCGTAGGTAACGCCAAACCATTTAGACGTAGTATCCAGCACCTTGCAAGTCGCCTCGCCGTTGCGAATCATGTCGTTCACCAGCGTCGGGATATAGAACTCCGACTTCAACTCCTGCCCGCGCGTCTTCAAGAACTCCACAAAGGCTTTCTCCACATAGCCAAAATACTCAGGCGTAAAGCCCCACATGTTCATCGAAACCGGCGAGTTGGGAGCAATCTCCGTATCCACACCGTCTTCCGTGTAGATAATCTTATCGCCCACTTTCTCAATCTTCGTGCGCTCTACCACATCGGTCAGATAGCCGTTCTCATCCGTTGCGCACACACCGCGACTCACGCTGCCGTTCTCGCTCAACGTATTCGCCACGCGGTAACCCACCATGCAATACTTGCCCGTTGTGCCTTCCACGGATTTCAGGTAGTCCGCCAGCACTTGGAACGAATCGCGACCATAGAAATCGTCGGCATTGATAACGGCAAAAGGCTCTTTTATCAGGTCTTTCGCCATCAGCACTGCGTGATTCGTGCCCCATGGTTTGGTGCGCTCTGGATTATAAGTGCAACCCTCCGGCACGCTATCCACCGACTGGAAGCACACCTCGCAAGGCACCTTGTCAGCATACTTCGAGATAACCACCTCGCGGAAAGCCTCCTCAAAATCCTTGCGAATCACAAACACTACCTTGCCGAAACCGGCACGAAGCGCATCATACACGCTATAATCCATGATTGTTTCACCACTCGGACCAAGACCGTCAATCTGCTTCAGTCCACCATAACGGCTGCCCATTCCCGCAGCCAAGACAAAAAGAGTCGGTTTCATATCTTTTATGTATTAGAAGATTAAATCAAAGTAATTAAAGAAAAGTCTATCTGAAAAATATTTGAACAATTTTTGAAAATATTTGTTACAATAAAAAGTTATTGGATATTTTTGTCGTAATTATTGTCTGTTTTTGTATAACGTAATTCGTAATTCGTAAATCGTAAATTCCTAAATCACTCCGTGGTATCCACCTCTATCTTCCCGTGCCGTTTCTTGTGTTTCGCCCATAGCCCGTACACCTCCGAGCAGTTGCCCGCCGTCGTGAACGCGTGGATATGGTTCTCCGACATAAACTTCATCAGCGACGCAAACTCATCCGGTGTCAGCAGGGTCTGAATCTCAATGTTCTCCTCGTTCTTAAATCCGCCCGTTACCTTGTACAAAGAGCACCCGCGCACCAAATCATTCACAATAAACTGTCGTATTCGCTCATAGTCCGGCGAGATGATACATACCCGCTTGCGCAAACTGATGGATGCCGAGAAGTAGTTGATTACCAATCCGTTAATCCACGTACCTATCAATCCTATCACCACCATTCGGAAGTCGTTGATAAAGAACGCCGAGCAGCAAATCAACGCTCCGCCTATCGTTACCGAAGTGCCAATGTCAAAGTGGAAGTACTTGTTGATAATCTTCGCCAATATATCCAAGCCGCCCGTCGAAGCATTGATACGAAACTCTATCGCCTGACATGCCGACAGCAGCAACACGAAACACAACAAGTCAAACCACACATCGCCCATCCCCAATCCTGCCGACATCACCGAGTCGCGCACCTGCTCCAGCACGTTCCCCGCGCGGTCCAGCAGATAAGGGTTACCATGTGCATCCAGCACTGTATCTCCCGCCTGCAAACGAGCCTGCAACGCAGGGTCGGTTATCACTTGGTGCGTGAAGTTCGTGCTCGGATAAATCCTGTCCCACAATTGCGTCAGCGGACCCAATATCATCGCCGTATAGACGGTCTTCGCGCCAAACTCATTGCCTATCAGCAAGAACGCCAGCAGTAGCAAGAACGCATTGATACCCATCACCAAATAGGAGAACGTGTCTGCATCGCCGCCTATCAACGTGTTTATCACGATGGACAAACCCGAGATTGTACCGATAATCAGGTGGCTCGGCATGAGGAAATAATACACAGCGGCGGCTCCCAGCATCATGCCGATGGTCATCACCACCAACTCGCGCCAAAACTTCTTGGTGTGTAAGGCATGCCAAAAACCAAGGCACAAATCTTTCCAATACGCAGCACTCAAATACTGCTGCAAATAGGTGTTCATGGTATAATAGTTAATAATAACAAATAAATATCAATTCAACACATCCACCCTCTCCAATAATAGATTTTCTTTTTTGATTTTATATAGATTTCTGAGCGTAGCGAAACAAGTAAATAATTGCTCAATCTATTTTTAGCAAAGATTTTATGTGGATTTTAGAGTAGACTTTTTGTAGCTAAATCTACCATACAGAGAGTCTACTTATACAATGCTACTACATATTTAACTGAGGAATAGAATGTATTGTTTTATGGCAGCAGACAAACTACCGTGTCTGTCCGCATTGAGTTCCTCAAATTCTTTATGTCGTTGTAAGATATCAAAACAATATTGCATAAGCTGCCCATCGGTTATTGCAAAAACCGATTGTACACTAATATCAACATATTTCTGTACAAAAATACTTACCTTATTCATCGCACTCATATACGAACTAACGGTACCGCGAGTATATGTTTTTAGAAGAAAATCACGGAATCTTCCTTTTTGTTCTGCTATGTTATCATCGGTAGTTAAGCGTTTCTGCTCTTGTTTAAGAAGGATTTGGTTAGTCTGTTTATCTTCCAATATATGGATACGTGTTTTTACTTCTTCATGTACGGCTACACCCACTTCCTCAGATAGCCGAAGGATAAGATGGAGTTTTTCAAGTTCTGTCATATTAGATTATTGATTTAGCTGTTTTGGTATATAATCACTATTCGTTATAGATGGAGATTGCTAAATTATGGATAAACATACCTCACATAGCGTCAACATGTATATTATCGTCAATTAAATAGGCTCTTGAAAAATATTTGAATAATATTTGAATATATTTGTTGAAAAATCACAGAACTGATATAAGCGAACATTTTCAGCAATCAAAAGCTAATTGAGTTTTTGGTAATGAATTAATGATAAATTACACGTCAATTACACGTTAAAGAAAAAATATTTGGACAATTTTTGGAAATTTTTGTTGAAAGAAAAATATCGTGGTCCTTTTTGTTTATTAGTACTATATTTCGAGTTTATGTTGAATTAATGTTGCAAAACACCGTTTCAAACCCCCTCTTTCATCACTATCCGTGCCGTCCGACGTGTAGTCTGGCTAAGCAATATCTCCCGCCCCTCTTTCTCGCGCGCCAGTATCTCCGGCGTTACGCCGCGGATGGTCAGCAGCGACAGATGTTCGTTGTACACCACCCGATAGTTCTCCGACAACTGCTCCAGCGCGCTCTGCAAGTACCGACTGTTGTCCACGCATACCGTGATACTCACCGCCGACGACTGTATCAGCGACACCCGCAAACGATGTTCCTTTATCACATCGAAGATATGGCTTAGGCTCTCCTCCAGCACAAACGAAAAATCCTTCGCGCGCATGGTCATCAGCACCTGATTCTTCTTCCATATATATATAGGCACATCTATCGGACCTTTCGCGTCCGCATGTATCACGCTCCCTTTGGCGGTCGGGTCGCCGAATGGCTTCACATACAGCGGAATATGCTTATTCTCCAACGGACGTATCGTCTTCGGGTGGATAATCTGCGCGCCGGAATACGACAACTCCACCGCATCGTTGTACGACAACTCAGGTATCAGCACCGTGTCTGCCACCAACCGCGGGTCGGCGTTCAGTATGCCCGGCACGTCTTTCCATATCGTTACCGACTCGGCTTGCAGGAAATTGCCGAACAGCGCTGCCGAATAGTCCGACCCCTCTCTGCCCAGTGTCGTGCGCTCGCCGTTGACCGTGCCGCCGATGAAGCCTTGCGCCACCACCACGCGCGGACGACTGTCCCTATTCCACCCCGCAACAATCTGCTTCTCCGACACCTCCATATCAACCTTTCCCTCGCAGAATGTGTCGTCTGTCCGCAGCAGTTTGGGCACGTTCCACCACTCCGTCGCTATCCCTTGGCTCAACAGGTACACCGCCACTATCTGCGTGGACATCAACTCACCCATCGACACCACTTGGTCGTAGTTCTTGTCGTAACTGTCTTCTTTGCAGAAAGGTATCTCCGTCGGAAGGCGCAGGTCCACGTTGTTCTTCAACCCCAACTCGCTCATTATCTGCAAGTGGTAATCCATGATAGCCGCCCATTCCGTCTCGGCTTGCTCTTCCTGCCCTGCCATCTTGGCTGCCACAACGCGCTCCAAGGCGTTAGTCGTCTTGCCCATAGCAGACACCACCACCAGCAACTCGCCTTCCGTCCGAGCCACTATCTCGCAAAGATTGCGCACACCTGCCGCATTCTTCACCGACGCTCCACCAAACTTAAATACCTTCATTTCAAATCTTACTGGGGACGCAGGCGTCTCGCCTGCGGTAAAAACTAAAAATTCGCCATCCGAATAGCCGTGTATGCACCTTCCACGCCCTTGTTGCCCAATCGCCCACCTGCTCTGTCAAGCGCCTGTTGCTTGTCCAGCGTGGTCAGCACGGAGAAAATCACGGGCACATTCCCCTGCGCGTTCAGTATCGTTACGCCCTGCGTAACCGACTGACACACATAGTCAAAATGCGGCGTATCTCCCTGTATCACACAGCCTATCACCACGATAGCGTCCATGTCCGCATACTCGTCTATCATCCGCGCCGCCGCGTAGGTCAACTCCACTGTCCCGGGCACATGCTGCACCAAGATGTTGTCTTCCTCCACGCCGTGTTTACGGAACGTATCTATCGCCCCCTGCGCCAATGCAAACGTTATCTCCGAGTTCCAGTCTGCCACAATAATTGCGTAACGCTGACGTTTCAGCACGTCAGCGTTAGGCAATGTGTTCGCATCATATTTCGACAAATCCGTCGTCATAACTTATTGAGCGATAGCAATATACTTATCTATGTCTTGCGCCTCGGTCGAAGCGGGATAGTCTGCCTTCACTTGCTCAAAGGCTTTCTTCGCAGCACGCTTGTCGCCCTGCTCTAAATAGACGATACCGGCTTTCTTCAGGCTCATCGGAGCAATCAACTCATTGCCCGATTTTGCAGCAGCCTCAAAGGCAGACACTGCCTTGCCATACTCGCCCAACTCCACGTATGCGTCGCCCAGCAACTGCGAAGCGGCGGGGTCTATCGTCAGGTCTTTGGCGGAGAACTTCTTCAGATACTTCGCAGCGTCCTCATATTCGCCCAACTGATAGTAGCAGATACCTGCGTACAGCGCAGCCAGTTTGCCGGTCTGATACCACGAATAGTCATCCGCAATCTGCTCAAAACCAACGCATTCTGCGTCATCGCCGTGCAATGCTTTCTCAAAGTCGCCTGCCATGAAATACACCACAGCCTTGGCGTTCTCGTTGCTTGCCTCCACGGCTTTGGGTTTCAGCACGTACTGGTTCAGCGCGATGATACCCATCACCACCACTACTACTGCCAACACAATCCAACTCAGCAGATTAGCGTTTTTCTCAATCCAAAGACCTGCTGCCGACAAACTCTCGTTCACCTCCGCCAGATTCTGGTCTTCCTTCTTAAAATCTTCTTTCTTTGCCATAATTATTTTGATATTTTATATTTTCAATAGATATTACTTATTTTTATCTGTGCAATAGATGGTACTTAATTTTTATCTGTTCAATAGATATTACCTGTTTTATGCATTCAACAGACATCGCCCATTCGACTTCCCTCAAATAAGCGTGCAAAGATACTACTTTTTTCCGATATACACAAATTATTTCGCTTTTTTTTCACTTTTGTTAGATTCTCGTCTCTATTTTCACTTTTGTTAGATTCTCGTCTATATTTTCATTTTTGTTAGATTCTTATCTCTATTATCTTTTGATTTCAGACCAAAAGCAAAACAACCACAAACAACCATCCACACGCCCACCCCTCTTATCGCAAACGTCCACTCCCACTTATAGCATACACACAATCAGCAGTCAATCTCGAAAACGACTCGAAAACGACTCGAAAAAAAGACGAAGAAAGAACGAAGAAAATACGTAGAAAGAAGGTTCACCGGTAAAATCCTGTGTTGATTAAGAGAAAAATTTGGTCATATCGTA
>JBJECJ010000107.1:0-4746 GCA_051870955.1 Paludibacteraceae bacterium
AATTACTCCCAGTTGCCGGCGTTGTTGTTCGGCGCATCAATGCTGCCGACTTTCAAGCCTGCGTAGTGGTCAAGTTTCTGCTCTTTGTCGATTAAGTTGACCAACTCTTGCTCATTCAAGTCTCCCAAATAAGTGGAGAAAGGTGCACGCGCCTCAAACAGAGGTACTCGGATACCCTGGCTGGTCGTATAGGTATTGTTCACCTCCAACTCAAAGCGTTGTCCATTGGTGTAGGGGATGTAGATGATTTGGTCGATATTCTCTGCGGTGAGCGCACCCTTGTACAGAGTCTCAATCATATTTTTCTCAATGGTATCACGACGGAAACCGCTCAGACCATTGTTTTTCACTTCTTTATCGTTCTCCCAAATATACGCATACAACTCCTCATCCGATGCAAACTGCTGCTTCTTCTGCGCCTTTGCTTTGGCAGCGTCCATAATCTTCACTGCTTTGTGCTCTGTTAATCCTGCCTCCAATTGTTTGTCGGTCAGGCTTCCCTCTTTCAGCACTTCTTTCTTGGGCGTGTTTTTCAAGAAAAGCACGAGGCTGTCCAAGTCAGCCGTAAAATACCCTTTCTCTCGGTTGAACTCGACTTCGGCAGTACGAATGTGCATTAGGTTTTGAACAACCGCCACTTCGCGCTCTGCACGCGTGTTCTCAAAAGAAATAGGAGTAACGACGCTCATTACGCAAAAATAGCCCATAACTACTGCTGCTACGCAGAGCAGGCTAACCATGATAATTTTTGTTGCTTTCATTTTTTTTGGTATAGTTTTTGATTATTTTCGGGTAGAAATGCAGTTTTTTCCAAAAAATGCGCTGCAAAGTTACACTTTTTTTTTTATATGTGCAAAAAAAATCGTAAATTTGCAGCGTTTTTTCAGGAAAAACCCATTTGGTCTCCTATAAACATCATTGTTGAAATGGAAGATAGCAACAAAATACTATACGATATCCTCAACGAGCGTTTGGATTTGCTTCGGAAGTTGGACACTGAGCCCGACTCAGAACACAAGCGCCATATAGCCAAAGAAACGCAAATGCTTCATGCGCCTTTAGCGCACCGTTTGGGCTTGTATCAAATCAAGACCGAGATGGAAGATTTGGCGTTGAAGTTCTTGGATTACACTACCTACAAGTACATAGCGCACGCGCTAAACGCAAAAAAGTCGGAGCGCGATGCCTACATTGCCCGCTTTATTGCTCCAATTGAGAAGAAACTGAAAGAGGAAGGCTTTGTTTTCACCATCAAAGGTCGTCCGAAATCCATCCATTCTATCTACCATAAAATGCAGGCGCAAAACTGCGACGTGGACAGGATATATGATTTATTTGCTATTCGCATCATTCTCGACTCGGCTCCGGAAAAAGAGAAGTCGGATTGTTGGCAGGTCTATTCGCTGATTACCGATGTCTTTCAGCCTAACCCCAAGCGGTTGCGCGATTGGCTTTCTGTCCCCAAGGAGAACGGATACGAGAGTCTGCACACTACGGTCTTGGGACCCGACGAAAGATGGGTGGAAGTGCAGATTCGTACCAAACGCATGGACGAAGTGGCAGAGAAAGGCGTGGCGGCACACTGGGCGTACAAGGGAGTCAAAGGAAACCTCTTGGCTAACAAACAGTACGTATATGTGTTTACGCCGACGGGAGATTTGAAGCGCTTGCCCGCAAATGCCACCGTGTTGGACTTCGCCTACTCTATCCACAGCGACGTAGGAGACCATTGCGTGGGCGGACGAATCCACAACCAAAACGTCTCGATTCGCCAACTGCTCAACAACGGAGACCAGATAGAGATTCTTACTTCGCCCAACCAAAAACCCAATGCGGACTGGCTGAACTTCGTAGTATCCACCAAGGCAAAAAATAAAATTCGCCAGTCGCTCAAGGAAATAGAATACAAGTTCGCAGCCGAAGGACGCGAGGTACTGGAGCGGAAGTTCCACAACTGGAAAATAGACTATACGGAGGGAGATATCTCGCGCCTTGCCAACAAGTTAGGCTACAAGGCGGTCAGCGACCTCTACCAGTCTATTGCACAGGAGAAGGAAGATATCTTGCGCCTTCGGGATGTGTTCCTGCAATTGGATGTACCGACCTTGCCTCGCCCTATGCAGTCGGTTTCGGAAGATTCGACGAAACCCTCCACACAAAGCAACG
Organism: Paludibacteraceae bacterium; assembly: GCA_051870955.1. Classification (GTDB taxonomy): domain Bacteria; phylum Bacteroidota; class Bacteroidia; order Bacteroidales; family Paludibacteraceae; genus Colicola. Next base: position 2,167 of record JBJECJ010000107.1, read on the forward strand.
AAGCGCTGCACGGGCTTGCTATTGAGGTAGATATGAACGTCAAAAATGTGGATTACAACCTCTCCAAGTGCTGTAATCCGGAGCCCGGAGACCCGATTTTCGGCTTCATCAGCGTAACAAAAGGTATTCGAATCCATCGCTGCGACTGTCCGAATGCAGAGAATATTCGTTCGCGCTACCCATATCGAATGATTCCGGCGCGTTGGGCACAAAAGCCGCAATCAGCAACAAACAACACCAAGACGAAACACTAACCACTAACCACTAAACACTGACCACTACCTTTGGACTCTTATCCTTCCATATTATTAGAAAATGCCGTCAATCAAGTGGCGTCCCTCCCGGGGGTTGGTCGGAAAACGGCACTGAGGCATGTGTTGCACTTGTTAAGGCAGCCTGAACAGGATGTTGACGCCTTCACAAATGCTATCAGCAGGCTGAAAAAAGAGGTGCACTATTGCCGTATTTGTCATAATATATCGGATAGGGATGTCTGTCAAATTTGCCAATCCCACAAGCGCGACCATCAAACGATTTGCGTTGTGGAGAATATCCAAGACGTCATGTCTATTGAGAATACAGGACAATATACAGGGGTCTATCATGTGTTGGGTGGTATCATCTCGCCGATGGATGGTATCGGACCAAAGGACATAGAGGTGGATTCGCTCGTAGAACGCATTTTACCGGAGCATATTCAAGAAGTGATTCTTGCGTTGCCGACCACCATGGAAGGCGATACAACCAACTTCTATATCTATCGTCGTCTCCAAAATTTGTTGGAATCGAAGAACGTAACCGATACCGTCAAAATCACACAGTTAGCAAGAGGTGTTGCTATCGGCAATGAAATAGAATATACAGACGAAATCACCTTAGGACGCTCTATTCTGAACAGAGTGGCTTTTAACGGATAACCAACAATAAATCAAGATATTATGGAATATAAAATTGCCAAACACTTAAATTGGTACTATTATGGAATGATGGTATTGGCTGTCATAGCCGCCACCCTACTCTACTATCTGATTTCCAAAGACATACTTATTCCGATAGACCAAATGTCCACGCTTGGTAAAATCATACAAAATGTGGTCATTTTAGATGCGCTCATTACCATTCCGTTTGGGCTATATGGCTTCAAAAGGGCTTGCACGCGCCTGCTGCAATCGTCTGGTGAGCAGAACCAACCGTTGACGGATGAGCAATATCATCTTTATCAGAAGTATGCCATAGCACGTATCTTATTGGTTTCCAACTCCATGGTGGTGGGCATAGCAGCATTTTATCTGTTGGGCTGCTACCAACCCATGCTCTGGGTTGCTGCCATCGGAGCCATTGGCTGGTACTTCACCAAACCGACTGCGCGCAAGGTGCAAATAGAGTTGACTCGACCGCAGAAAAACGAAGAAACATATTAACCTCTTAAACCCCTATAGCGTATGGTAATAGCAGTTGATTTCGATGGTACCATTGTAACCCATGAGTATCCGAAAATAGGGAAACCTGTCCCCTTTGCCATTCAGACCCTGCTCAAATTGCAACAGGAAGACCATCACCAGTTGATTTTGTGGACTGTCCGCGAAGGCTCCTTGCTCAAAGAGGCAGTCGATTATTGCGCCGCAAGGGGATTGGAGTTCTATGCCGTCAATTCCAACTATCCGGAGGAAGATTCTTCGCAGCCTACTAATCGCAAAGTCACTGCCGATTTGTATATTGATGACCGTAATCTGGGAGGTATTCCCGATTGGGGAGTCATATACAATATGATTCATTCTGGCAAATATGCGGAGCCTGCTCCCGCCGACAACTTACCGGACCGCCCTGCTGTCAAGAAGAAATCTTTCTTCTCTAATCTGTTCAGCTAAAAAAGCATGCTCCATCTGCGGAAAATAGAGCCGTCTGACTTGCCGTTCTTGTACCAATGGGAGAATGACGCACGTGCATGGGCGGATTCCGATAACCACAACCCGCTTTCCCAACACGATTTGCGAGAGTATATCGACTCGTCGTCGGGAGACATCTATCGCGACGGGCAACTTCGGCTTATCATAGAAGACGACAGGCAAACCTTAGGTTGCATTGACTTGTTCGATTTCGACCCGCGCAATCGAAAAGCAGCCATAGGCATGTATATCGCCCCCGAGGTGCGAGGAAAGGGAATTGGTAAGAAATCGGTAGCCCTGTTGGAGCAATACGCCTTTGATTTTCTGCACCTTCGTTTGCTCTATGCGATTATTTGCGATACCAATGTACATTGCACGGCAATCTATCGGGACATGGGATATACGGAAGTGGCTAAACTGCCGCACTGGACAATAGAATCATCTGCCGCTGTTTGGTTGAAGACCAACCCGAAACAAACGCCTTAATTGGGCTCTGCATACTCCTTATACGGCATAACAACCCAAAAAGTAGGTCTAAAACGAAAAAAAACGCGAAAAAGTTTGCGTAATTCAAAAAAAAGCAGTACCTTTGCGCTCGCTTTTGGGAACTGATATAAGCAAGTCTGTTCCTCACGAGTTGGAAAGTTGTCTGAGTGGTCGAAAGAGCCGCACTCGAAATGCGGTGTACGCATTA
>JBJECJ010000108.1:0-25558 GCA_051870955.1 Paludibacteraceae bacterium
ACCCTCAATCTTGTTATTCGTATTCGGCATACCTACACAATCCGCTCTTTGATACCTAAACAGATAAAATAGTCAATAGCGGGGCTACTCTGCGAAGTGGTGGTAGGCTCGGAGGAAGTGGCGCAGTTCGGAGAGGAGTTGCTGGGTCTCTTGCACTACGTTGAGGTAGAGCAAGGCAGTCTGCTGGGGGAGTGCGGCACTGTTGGTCGTCAGTCGGTCGAGGTGCTTCTTGCGGAGGGCGGAGAGACGGAGTTTGAAGGCTTCGATGTCTTGCAAGAGTATCTCATAAGAGGGGAGCATTGGGGACGTCCCGACAGTGTCGCGGACGGACAAGGCGCAAGCATTAGAGGATACTACATTGCATACATATCCAGTTCGTTCCGAACTGTCCGCAGGCGAGACGCCTGCGTCCCCAGTAGCGCCTGCCCCCTGCCCACTAATATACTCCACGGCTTGGTCGTAGTAGCCTGTGGTCTCTTGGGCGATGAGGTGGAGTTCCTGCCGGAGGTCTTCGGGGAGGGGGCTGAAGCCGCTGTCGAGGTGCTCGCAGCAGGGCACGGCGATACGCTTCATGCCGTAGAGCATCTGCTCACCGGCGTTGGAGCCGAGGTGGAACCACGTGTTCTTCTCCAGCGCGAGGCTGACGGGGAGCCGGCGCATTGCCATGAGTTCGCGGGAGCGGTTGCGGCGCTTCCACTGCTGCATGTCCTCCAAGTCTTTGCATACGTGGCGCAGTGCGCGCAGGTCTTCTGTCTCCATGGCGCAGCAGGTGTCCCAGTAGCGTGTGCGCGTCTGCTGCAACAGTTGGGTGGACGCCTTGGTATGGTGCGCCAAGAGGGCATCCCAGACCTCGGCAGGCGCGAGTTTGTCGAGGTTGTCCAGCGGCATGGACTTGTCCTGCATTGCCTCGGCTTTCGCCTTGCGGCGGGCTTTGACATTGGTAACGATGAGGACAGTGGAGACCACGAGGATGAGTATGAGCATGAGTGCGATACCTCCGCTGTGGCAGAGCAGGCAGACGAGCATGGCGGCGAGGAAAGCGACTGCGGCAGTGAGGAACCAGCCGCCGATGACGGAGAGCACGCCCGTGATACGATAGACGGCGGATTCGCGCGTCCATGCGCGGTCGGCGAGGGAGGTTCCCATGGCGACGATGAACGTAACGTAGGTGGTGGAGAGGGGCAGTTTGAGCGAAGTGCCCATGATGATGAGCAGACCGGCGAGGACGAGGTTGACCGAGGCGCGGATGAGGTCGAACGCCGCGCCGTCTGCCATGATGGCTTCGTCTTTGTTGAAGCGGCTGTCTATCCACCGGCGCACCTTAGGCGGGAGGATGACCTGCAAGGCGGCGTTGATGCGGTTCGCGCCGCGGACGAGGCTCTTCGCCACGCGGCTGCCGCCGAACATCTCCTCGCCCTCCGCCTGGCGCGAGAGGTTGACGGAGGTCTGCACCACGTTCTGCGCCTTCTTCGAGCAGAGGAGTGCCGTTACCATGATAGCACCCGCGCCGATGAGGAAGAGCGGGGAGGTGCTCGCAGGGGCGTTGAGGGCAGTCATCATATGCTCGGACGCGCCCTCGCCGCTCGCGATGAAGTCCTGGTAGGACGAGAGGGCTGCCAACGGAACACCCACGAAATTGACCAAGTCGTTGCTCGCGAACGCCAACGCCAGCGCGAAGGTGCCGAAGAGGATGATGATTTTGAACACATTGACTCGGAGCCAATAAAGCAACTGCATGAGTAGCGTGCAGCCGGCGAAGATAGCGAGCATGAGCAGCGTGGTGTTGTCGGCTATCCATTGGTTCGCCTCGGCGGGCATGTAGGGACTCTTCGCCATGGTCTTGACCAGCACGAAATAGAGGATGGCGGTGATACTGAGTCCGCCGAAGAGCCCGATGAACCATTTCAGACGCGGGGTGTAGTTGAACGTGAAGACGAGACGGGTGAGCCACTGGACGACAGTGCCGACGACGAAGGCGATACCCACGGAGAGGAAGATGCCGAGGATGACCTGCAAGGCTTTCTCGGTGTTGAGCAGGTCGGAGAACGCCAGCGTGGGGTCGTTGGAGACCTTGATACACGCGAGACAGAAGGTGCCGCCGAGCAACTCGAAGACCAGCGAGACGGTGGTGCTGGTGGGCATGCCCAGCGAGTTGAACACATCAAGGAGGATGACATCGGTGAGCATGACCGCCATGAAGATACACATGATTTCCTCGAAGGAGAACTGCTCGGGGCGGAAGATACCGTGGCGGGCGATGTCCATCATGCCGTTGCTGACGGCGGCGCCGACGAAGACACCGACAGCCGCCACGAGGATGATACGCCGAAGCGTGGTTACGCGGCTGCCCACGGCGGAGTTGAGGAAGTTGACGGCATCGTTGGATACCCCCACCCACAGGTCCACAATCGCCAGCGAGAAGAGGAAGATAATCATCAAGAGATAGAAGAAAGACATGGTGTAGAGAATTATGAATTATTAGGACCCTCCCCGTCCCTCCCTTAAAGGGAGGGGGACCTGCGATAGACCCGCGGTAGACCCGCGGCAGACCCGCGGCAGAGTTTGGTGGTACAGGGGTGGTAACATCGCGCAAGGAGTATCGGACGGGGAAGGACAGGTTCACTTTCCGCTGCAAAAGTAGGGGAAAGATGTGAAAGAAGTGTTAGGAAATTGTTAAGATTTTGTTAAGATGTGATTTTTGTGTTATTTGCTTGCGTATGTCAGAAAAAAGCAGTATCTTTGCGACATGATTGCTTTTATTACAGGTGCGTCGTCGGGCATAGGCGCGGCGTGCGCGGAGAAATTTGCCCAGGGGGGCTATGACTTGATTCTGAACGCCCGTAACGTGGAGCGCTTGGAGGCGTTGAAAACAGAGATAGAGCGGGGTTTCGGCAGGCGTGTGCTGCTGCTGCCGTTCGACGTACGCGACCGTCAGGCGGCACGTGCGGCGGTGGAGAGCCTGAGCGGCGAGTGGCAGGACATAGACGTGCTGATAAACAACGCCGGGCTGGCGCTCGGGCTCGACAAAGAGTACGAGGGCGACGAGGCGGACTACGACACGATGATAGAGACGAACATCACCGCGCTCCTGATGATGACGCGGCTGGTGGTGCCCGGTATGGTCAAGCGCGGCAAGGGGCATATCATCAACATCGGCTCCGTGGCAGGCGACGCCGCTTACCCGGGCGGGTCGGTCTATTGCGCGACGAAGGCGGCGGTGAAGACGCTGTCGGACGGCTTGCGCATGGACCTCGCACCCACGCCGCTGCGCGTTACGAACATCAAGCCCGGGCTGGTGGAGACCCACTTCAGCGTTACCCGTTTTCACGGGGACAAAGCGCGGGCGGACAAGGTCTATCAGGGGATTAAGCCGCTGACGGGCGCGGACATAGCCGACGTGGCGCTGTATGCGGCGAGCGCCCCCGCGCACGTGCAGGTGGCGGAGGTGCTGGTGCTGGCGACACACCAAGCGTCGGGCAGCGTAGTGCACCGAAGCAATTAACAATTAACAATTAACAATTAACAATTAACATGCCACTGCTTTCTGATTGAGAGGATGGCTGCTGATGGGTATTTTCTTATAATCATTTTTATTATGTGGCGGTTGTATGCTATCTTGTCGGCGGTGTTTGCTGCCCTCACGTCCATCTTTGCGAAGGTGGGCTTGCAGGAAATCAATTCTGATTTGGCGACGGCTATCCGCACCACTATCATCCTTCTGCTCACGTGGGGCATTGTCTTCTTCGGGCATAAGGCGCAGGGTATCAGTGAGATAACAGGGCACACGTGGCTCTTTCTCATCCTGTCGGGCGTGTCCACGGGACTGAGTTGGCTGTTCTATTTCAAGGCGTTGCAGACGGGCGACGTGTCGCGCGTGGCGCCGATAGACAAACTGAGTATCGTCATCACCATCCTGCTCGCCTTCGTCTTCCTGCATGAGAAAATCACCCTGAAAGTGCTTATCGGGTCGCTGCTCATCACGGGAGGGGTGCTGATGATGTTGTAAGAAAGAGAGGACCCACCCCGACCCTCCCTGAAAGGGAGGGGGGAAAGACAGGACCCACCCCGACCCTCCCTGAAAGGGAGGGGGGAAAGACAGGACCCACCCCGACCCTCCCTACAAGGGAGGGAGGAAAGACAGGACCCACCCCGACCCTCCCTACAAGGGAGGGAGGAAAGATAGGACCCACCCCGACCCTCCCTACAAGGGAGGGAGTAGATGATGTTGTAAGTTAATAGTTAGTTAATAGTTAATAGTTAATAGTTAATATGCAGGCGGGGAGTAACAGACAGTATAGCCGCGAGGCGCGGGCAGGCGGCAGTTGTATTCGCGTGGTGGGGACATGCCGCGAGGAGAACCATGCGTTCATCACCCTCGCGCGGCACTTCCGCAGCAAGGGGCTGCCCGTGCCCGAGGTGTATGAGGTGAGCGAGGACGAGATGGTCTATACGCAAGAGGACTTGGGCGACACGCTGCTGTTTGACTATATCCGGCAGGGACGCGAGACGGGGTGCTTCTCCGAGGCGGAGAAGGGTATGCTGCGTCGCGTGGTGCGCCTGCTGCCGCACGTGCAGACCGAGGGTGCCGAGGGGCTGGACTGGGGTGTGTGCTACCCCGTGCCGGCGTTCGACAGGCAGTCGGTGTTCTGGGACCTGAACTACTTCAAGTACTGCTACCTGAAAGCCACGCAGGAGGATTTCTCGGAGCCCGCGTTGGAGGCGGACTTCAACCGACTGGCGGACGCGCTGCTGGCGTTCCCCTGCACGGGGTTCATGTACCGCGACTTCCAGTCGCGCAACGTGATGGTGCGCGACGGTGCGCCTTATCTGATTGACTTCCAAGGGGGTAGGAGGGGTCCGCTGCTCTATGACCTCGTCTCCTTCCTATGGCAGGCGAAGGCGAACTTCCCCGCTGCGCTGCGACGGGAACTGATAGCGGAGTACGCAGACGAACTGCGGCGCATACCCGATGTGGAGCGGTATATCACGCTGCCGATTGGGGAGGAGCAGGTGGGGGTGTTCGTGCTGTTCCGCACGCTGCAGGTGCTGGGGGCATACGGCTTCCGCGGGTATTTCGAACGGAAGCCGCACTTCTTGCAGTCGATACCCTTTGCGCTGCGCAACGCGGTGGCGTTGCTTCGGGAGCAGCCCGCGCTGGCGAGCGCGTATCCTGAGATAAGCCGCGTGCTGGTTGCGGTGGGGGAGGCGGCGCTTGACCGTCCGCGACAGGGTCGGGACATCCCCAGTGAGGGCGGCACGCTTACCGTAACGGTGTGCTCGTTCTCGTTTAAGAAAGGGATACCCGAGGATAGGTCGGGCAATGGCGGGGGGTATGTGTTCGACTGCCGCTCGACGCATAACCCCGGGCGGTATGAGCAGTATAAGCACCTGACGGGCAGGGACCGTGCGGTGATAGACTTTCTTGAGCAGGACGGGGAGATACTGACGTTCTTGGAGAGCGTCTATCGGCTTGTGGACCACCACGTGGCGCGGTACATAGAACGGGGTTTCTCGCACCTGCAAGTGGCGTTCGGGTGCACGGGCGGGCAACACCGCTCGGTCTATTCCGCCGACGCCACGGCGCGTCATCTGCGGGAGCGGTTCCCGAATATCCATGTCGAACTCTTTCATCGCGAGCAACCCGACCTATGAGAGCCATGATATTTGCCGCCGGGCTCGGCACACGCCTCAAGCCCTTCACAGACAGTCATCCGAAAGCACTGCTGCCGCTGGCGGGTAAGCCGCTGCTGCAATGGCAAATAGAACGGCTATGCAGTGCGGGGATAAGGGAGATAGTGGTTAACGTGCACCACCATGCGGAGCAGGTGGTGGCGTATCTGCAAGGGCATGACTTCGGCTGCCGAGTAGGTATTAGCGACGAGCGCGAGGCGCTGCTGGACACGGGCGGGGGGCTGCGGAAAGCCATGCACGCGTATGGCGCGGGGGACGAAGCGCCGTGGGTGGTGTGCAACGTGGATATACTGAGCAACCTATGTCTGCCGCAGTTCGTCGGTGCCTGCCGTGCGGACGACCTCGCGACGCTGGTGGTGAGCGAGAGGCAGACGCAGCGTTACCTGCTCTTCGACGACGAGCAGCGTATGCGGGGGTGGACGCATGTCGGCACGGGGGAGGTACGGCCTGCCTGTTGTGCGGCATTGGAGAGGTATAGCCGTCTGGCGTTCTCGGGCATGCAGGTGGTGGCGCCACGGGTGCTGGGGTATATGGATGAGGTGGCACAAGAAAAGGGCGATAGGTTTTCGCTTATCGACCTGTATCTGTACGTGTGTGCGCACTATCCCGAGGAGGTGATTCGGGGGTATGTGCCCGATGGGTATCGGATGATGGACGTGGGTAAGACGGAGCAACTGGCGGCGGCGGAACGGTTCGCGGAGGGACTTTGACCCTCCCCGTCCCTCCCTACAAGAGCACCCCAAAAATCAAAGATTTTTCGGGGACCCCGCAAAGGGAGGGGGGGGAAAGACCCGCGATAGACCCGCGATAGACCCGCGAAAGACCCGCGAAAAAAACGCCGCAGGCGAGACGCCTGCGCCCCCAGTGAGCGCCGCAGGCGATATATCGCGGCGGCGCTTGACACACACACAACAGCGCCGCAGGCGAGACGCCTGCGCCCCCAGTGAGCGCCGCAGGCGATATATCGCGGCGGCGAATGACACACACACAACAGCACCGCAGGCGAGACGCCTGCGCCCCCAGTGAGCGCCGCAGGCGATATATCGCGGCGGCGAATGAACACACACACAACAGCACCGCAGGCGAGACGCCTGCGCCCCCAGTGAGCGCCGCTGGCGATATATTGCGGCGGCGCTTGACTTGCGGGCGGGGGTTAGTGGTACATGAAGCGTTTGATGCTCTTCTTGGGGGTCTTGGCGAACTCCTCGTTCTGCACTTCGTAGTTGCTTATTTGGCAGTAGTTAGGCAAGCGTTTGTTGACGTTTGCCACCGCTTGCGCTACGAGGTCGCGCAACACCATCGGGTCCACACCGTCGGTGTTGGGGTAGATGAGCGCTACCAATTTATTGTCGCGGCTGACGATGAGGGACTCCTCGACGATGTCCTCCGCATTCAGTATTGCCTCGATTTCTTCGGGGTAGATGTTCTGCCCGTTCGGGCTGAGAATCAGTGTCTTGCAGCGTCCGCGGAGGTAGATGAACCCGTCTTCGTCCAGCACACCCATGTCGCCTGTGCGCATCCATCCGTCGTCGGTGAACGCCGCGCGGGTGGCTTCTTCGTTCTTGTAGTAGCCCAACATCACGTTGTCGCCTCGCAGCTGTATCTCGCCCGGGATGTTGGCGGGGTCGGCGGAGTCGATGCGTATCTCCATGCGGTCCACCAGTCGTCCGCAACTGCGTGCGCGGAACTCCTGCCATGGCGCGTAGCCGATGAGCGGCGCGCACTCGGTCATGCCGTAGCCGACGAGGAAGGGGAAACGGATGTCCATCAGGCATTTCTCCACCTCGGGGTTCATGGCGGCACCGCCTGCGATGAGGCTCTTGAGGTTGCCGCCGAATGCCGCCATGAGTTGGTCGTGCACTTTGCGGCGTATCATCTTGCCGACTACGGGCATGTTCCACGCGACCTTGATGATAGGTTTGCTGAGGACGGGCTTGAGTTGTTTTTGGTAAATCTTCTCAAGCACGAGCGGTACTGCGACGATGAGCAGCGGTTTGCACTCTTTGAACGCCTGCATGAGGATAGGTGTGGTCAGGCGCGTGATGAAGCATACGTGCGAGCCGCCTGCGAACTGGAACAGGAGTTCCACGAGCATGCCGAACATATGTGCAAGGGGTAGCATGGAGACCAGCGTCAGCCCCGGGTGGCACTCCATGTTGTCTATCGAATACTGCACGTTGGACGACAGCGCGCGATAGGAGAGCATGACGCCCTTGGGGGAGGAGGTGGTGCCGGAGGTGTAGTTGATGAGTGCGAGGTCGTCGAGGTTGTTCTCGCGGTAGGATACGTCTTGCGGCGTGTAGCCCTTGGGGTATCGCTGCGCGAAGGCGGTGTCGAGCCCGCTGAACGCCTCCTGAGCCTGCTCGTCTTTGGCGTAGGCGAGCGAGAAGTCGTCTATCGTGATGATGGCCTGCAAGGCGGGCATCTCTTCGGCACGCACTTTCTTCACGATGTTCGCGCCTGCGAGGAGCAAGCGTGCGTCGGAGTGGTTGACGAGTTTCTCGATGTCTTCGCCCATGAAGTCGGGCAGCATGCTGACCACGACGCGGTCGTTGGTGAGGATAGAGAGGAAAGCGACCGCCCAGTTGGAGTAGTTGGTGCCGCAGATGGCAATCTTGCTGCCCGGTGCTACGCCCAGTCGGTCGAAGAGGAGTCCGAGGCGCGCCATGAGGGTAGCCGCCTCGCCGAAGGAGTAGTGCACGTCTTTGTGGAAATCACTGAATGCGGGTTCGTTCCAGTTGTTGCGAACGGACCGGTTGATATACGAGAACATGTGTCTCGTAGGGTTCATGATACGAAAAGTATTCTCCATAAGTAGTTTTGCCTAAAAACGTGCAAAGTTACTATTTTTGGGAGAATAAAGCAAACGCAGGCGGGTGGAGGAGGGGATAATCGTAGAAAAGGAACAGATAAACCGTGAAATGGAAAAGAGTTAGGGGGCTTCGTTGGGGCGAATAAAAAAACGCAACCGCCTCCTCGGGGGTGCGGTTGCGAATGTCAGTTTACTTTTCTCCGTTTTGGGGGTTGGGTTGCTTGGGTTGTTTAGCCTTTTTGGGCGTGTCCTTTTTTGCTTCGGGAGCCGCTTTTTGTGCGTTGTCCTTTGCTTCGGGAGTCGGCTTTTTCTTGGCCTTTTGGGGCTCGGGAGCCGCTTTCTTAGCCTCCTTTTTGGGTTCAGGAGCCGCCTTTTTAGGCTCGTTAGGAGTTTCTTTCGGTTCCTCCTGTTTCGGCTCTTTCTTGTCCTCTTTCTTCTCCTCTTTGGGCAGTTGCAGTTGCGTGCCCTTGCTGTCGAAGAATCGTGTCTCGAGCATTCCAAGACTCTGGTTCTCAATCACTCTGATGCCGTACTTGCGCTTCCACCGGTTGGATAGACTGCTGAAGAGTCCGCGCGTGGCGTAGGAATAGACGAAGGGGTGCAGGTGCAGGCGCAGTCCTTTGCCGAAATGTTCGGTGAAATGCTCTATCTCTTCCTGCACTTGGTCCGTGAAGAGGATGGTGGGCTGCACTTTTCCTTTGCCCATACAGGTTGGGCAGACCTCCATGACTTCCATCTCGACCGCCGGTCGTACTCGCTGTCGTGTGATTTGCATGAGTCCGAACTTGCTGAGCGGCAGCACGTTATGACGTGCGCGGTCTCTCTCCATGAGTTTGCGCATGTAGTCGTAGAGTTGCTGCTGGTGCTCCTTGGAGTCCATGTCGATGAAGTCCACGATGATGATGCCGCCGATGTCTCGTAGCCGCAGTTGGTGGGCGAGTTCTTCCGCCGCCAGCATGTTGAATTGGTAGGCGTTTTCCTCTTGGTCTTCGAAGATTTTCTTGCTCCCGGAGTTGACGTCGATGGAGAAGAGTGCTTCCGTCTTGTCGATGATGAGGTATCCTCCGTGCTTGAATCCGACGACTCTTCCGAGCCCGGTCTTCATCTGTCGAGTGATGTCAAACTTGTCAAAGATAGGTTGCGTCCCTTCGTAGAGTTTCACAATCTTTGCGCTCTCGGGCGCAATGAGTTCCAGATACTGTCTGACTTCGTCGTAAACGGCTTGGTCGTTGATTTGAATAGAGGTGAAGTCGGGCGATAAGACGTCTCGGATGATACCGATAGTGCGTCCGATTTCCTCGCTGACGAGGCTGACGGGCTCTTTTTTCTGGAGTGTTTTGACGGTGTCTTCCCATCGTTGGAGCAGGAGTCTGAGTTCGTTGTCCAACTCAGCGGCTCGTTTGTCCTCCGCCACGGTGCGCACGATGATACCGAAACCTTGCGGTTTGATGGAAAGGAGCAGTTGCTTGAGTCTTGAGCGCTCTGCCTCGCGCTTGATTTTCTGGCTCACCATGACGCCGTCGGCGAAGGGAATGAGCACCATGTTTCGTCCTGCAATGCTGATTTCCGCCGTCAGTCGCGGTCCTTTGGTGTTGATGGGCTCTTTGGTAACTTGTACGAGGATGGGGTCTCCCACCTTGAGTACGTCTGCAATCTGCCCTTCTTTGCCCACCTCGGGCTCGCGTTTGATTTTGTCCGTTGCCGGCACTTTTCTTCTGTCCGACACTGCTTTCGTAACATACGAGCGTAGTGTTCGGAACTGTGCACCCAAATCCAAGTAATGGAGAAAAGCCTCTTTCTCATAGCCTACATCCACAAAGACTGCATTGAGCGCGGGCATGACCTTTTTGACTCTGCCGTAGTAGATGTTTCCCACTGCGAAGTTGTCTTGGTTCCGCTTCTCGCGGTTGACCTCTTGCAGTCGGTCATCCTCTGTTAGCGCGATAGCAATCTCTTGTGGCTGTACATCCACAATCAATTCGCTTTTCATACTACATAGATAAATAAAAATTAGTTCAATAGAGTTCAACGGTAGTGCCGCTTCAATTTATCTTGAGCGAGCAACTACCCTGAACAGTATTGAACAAACACGCTAAATCGTCTTACTTATGCTTATGACGATTCTTGCGCAAACGTTTTTTACGCTTGTGAGTAGACATCTTATGTCTCTTATGCTTCTTTCCGTTTGGCATAATTGTTAGTTATTAAATGGTTAATTATTATGTTATTTTCTTTGTTCCCTTATTAGCGTACTTCCTTAGCGAACTCAGCGGACGCCTTGAAAGCAGGAATCTTATGCTCGGGTACCTCAACGGTGGTGTTCGCCAAGATGTTTCGTGCGACCTTAGCGGCACGTGTCTTGGTGGAGAAAGTTCCGAAACCGCGGAGATATACGTTCTCACCGTTTGCTACTGTTTTTTTGATGTTGCTCATCGCCGACTCCAGTACATGCCCAATAGTCTTCTTGTCATAACCGGTCTTGATAGCAATTTCCGTGATAAGTTCTGCTTTTGTCATAACAGTTAATGGTTAACAGTTAATAGTTAATATATCGAAAGTATTTATGTACGTAATCAGGTATTTTAATTCTTTTTCCGCGAAAATCGGTGCAAAGTTACTATAAATTATTGAAATACAAAAGTTTTTTCGGAAAAAAATTGTTTTTTTGTGCATTTTTTTGTAATTTTGCACCCTGAAACGGGGGGATGGGGGGTAATTATGAATTATGAATTAAGAATTAAGAAGTAAGAGGGGGCATGCTATGAGGGGAGGGAGCGGAGGAATCGGAGTAGGCGGAATAGGCGGAGTAATCTGAGTAGGCGGAGTAATCTGAGTAAGCGGAATAGTAATCATTAGTAATTGCAGGCGGGGCCTGCTTGGCAGAGTATTTTATGCAAACAGTTCTTCTTCATACGGCTCTTTATCGTTGGTACGAGCAGAATCATCGTGTGCTGCCGTGGCGGGATACGGATGACCCTTATGCCATCTGGATTTCCGAGATTATCTTGCAGCAGACGCGCGTGGTGCAGGGGATGGACTATTTCCTGCGGTTCATGCAGCGTTTCCCCGATGTGCGAACGCTGGCGGAAGCAGAGGAGGATGAGGTGCTTCGCTACTGGCAGGGGCTGGGTTACTACTCGCGTGCGCGCAACCTGCACAAGGCGGCGAAGATGGTAGTGGAGCAGGGTTGGTTGCCTTTTCCCAAGACTTTCGAGCAGATACGCCAGTTGCCGGGCGTGGGCGACTACACGGCGGGTGCGATAGCGTCGTTTGCGTACAACCTGCCTTATCCCGCCATGGACGGCAATGTGTATCGCGTGGTGGCGCGGCTGTTTGACTGCGACATGCCTTTCGACACCACGCAGGGGAAGAAGCATTTTCACCAACTGATAGAGCAGATATTAGACAAGGCGAACGCGCGTCTGTTCAACTCCGCCGTGATGGAGTTCGGCGCGCTGTACTGCACGCCCGCGCTGCGTTCGGCAGAGACCGATGAGAGCCGTTGTACGGTGTGCCCATTGCAGGTATATTGCCTTGGTTTTCAACATCATACGGCAGAACTGCTACCCGTGCGCAAGCCGCGTCCGCAACTGCGCGACCGCTACCTGAACTATTATATATATGTCTCACGCGCGCACGAGGGTGAGGAGCCGCAGACGCTGATTCAGCAACGGACGGGCAGGGATATATGGCAGCACCTGTATGAGTTTCCGCTGCGTGAGACGCAGGGGGCGCTGCTGCCGCCGGAGAAGGGCGCGGTATATCGCGACTTCACGCATGTGCTGTCGCACCAGCGCCTGCATGCACGTTTCTTCTACGTGCCCGTGGAGGCGCTGCCGGAGATAGCGGGGACGGCGGTGGTGGAGTGGTCGCGGCTGGATGAGTATGCGTTCTCGCGGCTGACGCTGAACGCGTTGGAGGCGTTGGATAGGAGATTTTGACGGGTTTTGTTTGCATATGTGAAAAAAAAATGGTACCTTTGTCGGCGGAACAGACTCCGCGAAAGAAATCCCGACAAGCGGGATTTGGCGCTCCGTCTGTTCCGCCTCTCCGAAAAATCAAAGATTTTTCGGTGTGCCGTGCGGGTGGATGAGATATGGAGTTTCCAATATGTAGTGTTGTTAATAACATAAAGTCAATATATTATGGCATTTTTTGGTTTATTCGGAAAGGACAAGAAGGAGACCCTTGACAAGGGGCTCGAGAAAAGCAAGGAGTCGGTATTGGGCAAGATTAGTCGCGCCATTGCGGGCAAGAGCACGGTGGACGACGATGTGCTGGACAACCTTGAGGAAGCACTTATCACCTCGGATGTGGGTGTGGAGACGACGCTGCGTATCATCGAACGGATACAGGAGCGCGTGAAGCGGGATAAGTACCTGGGTACGAGCGAGTTGAACACGATTCTTGTGGAGGAGACGGCAGCCCTGCTGGCAGAGAACGACACGGCTGACATCTTGGACTTTGACGCGCCGCTGCCCGCCAAGCCGTATGTGATAATGGTGGTGGGCGTGAACGGCGTGGGCAAGACGACGACCATCGGGAAGTTGGCGTATCAGTACAAGAAAGCCGGGAAGAAGGTGTATCTGGGTGCAGCGGATACGTTCCGCGCGGCGGCGGTGGAGCAGTTGTGTATCTGGGGCGAGCGCGTGGGGGTGCCCGTGGTGAAGCAGCAGCAAGGCTCCGACCCCGCGTCGGTGGCATACGACACGCTGGCGAGCGCGAAAGCGAACGATGCCGACGTGGTGCTGATAGACACGGCGGGGCGGTTGCACAACAAAGTGAACCTGATGAACGAGTTGACGAAGATAAAGAACGTGATGCAGAAGGTGGTGCCCGGGGCACCGCACGACGTGATGCTGGTGCTGGACGGCAGCACGGGGCAGAACGCGTTTGAGCAGGCGCGGCAGTTCACGGCGGCTACGCAGGTGAGTTCGCTGGCTATCACGAAACTGGACGGCACGGCCAAGGGCGGGGTGGTGATAGGTATATCCGACCGATTCAAGATACCCGTGCGCTATATCGGCTTGGGCGAGCAGATGACCGACCTGCAAGCGTTCAACCGTCAAGAGTTCGTGCGGTCGCTGCTAGTCAATTAGGAATTAGGAATTAGGAATTAGGAATTAGGAATTGAGAGGGCATGGTATGACTATAGCCCAAGAAGGGTGTCCTTTTGAGTCCTCGGCTATATGAGTGCGGCGATGAAGTAGTAGGTCATTAGGCCGCAGGAGATTAGTTTGAGGATTGTGCCGGTCAGGAGACCGACAAATGAGCCCCAACCCGCCTTCAATGCAAGGCGGGCATTTTTTCCGTCTATCAGTTCGAAGAGCACCGCTCCGAGGAAGGGTCCCAGCACGATACCCCACGGTCCGAAGAAGAGCCCGACGAGCAAGCCCAAGGTGCTGCCCCAGACCCCCATCTTCGAGCCTCCGAAGCGCTTGGTGCCCCAGATGGGCACCACGGAGTCGAGCACCTGGACCACGATGGTTACCACCGCCCAGATGACGAGGAACTGCCACGAGAACTGCACCTTGTCGGTGGCATGGAGGAGCAGGAGCCCGCAGTACGCCAACGGCACGCCCGGGAGGACGGGCAGCACACAGCCGAGGATACCGACCAAGAGGCAGATGGCGCCTAAGATGATGAGGAAAGTGTCCATAATTTTATGTTTAGCATTTCATGTTTGTCATTTCATGTTTGTCATTTCATGTTGGGCATTTCATGTTAAACGCGAAGCGAACAACACAAAGTGATTATTAGTAGGATTGGAGGTTGTTGAGTTCGTTGTAGGTCTCGAGGGCTTTGCGGAGGACGAGCATGGCGCGACCGAGGTCTTCCTTGCAGAGGATATACGCCATGCGGACCTGCTTCTTGCCCTCCTCGGGGTTGGTGTAGAAACCACTGCCGGGCGCCATCATCACGGTCTGTCCCTCGTACTGGAAGTCGGTGAGGCACCACTCGCAGAACTTGTCGGTATCGTCCACGGGGAGTTGCACCATCGTGTAGAACGCACCCATCGGGGTGGGGGCGAAGACTCCGGGGATTTGGTTGAGTTGGTCAATGAGGTAGTTGCGGCGGGAGAGGTACTCGTCGTAGACCTCCTCCATGTACTCCTGCGGGGTGGTGAGGGAGGCTTCGGCGATGACCTGACCGATGAGCGGGGGAGAGAGACGCGCCTGACAGAACTTCATCACGGCGTTGTGCACCTCTTTGTTCTTGGTGATGAGGGCACCGATACGTATGCCGCACTCGGAGTAGCGCTTGCTGACGGAGTCGATGAGGATGACATTGTTCTCGATGCCCTCCAAGTGGCAGGCAGAGATATACGGGCGCTTGGTGTAGATGAACTCGCGATAGACCTCGTCGGAGAGTAGGTAGAGGTCGTATTTCTTCACGAGGTCGCGGATTTGCAACATCTCTTTCTTGGAATAGAGGTAGCCTGTGGGGTTGTTGGGGTTGCAGATGAGGATGGCGCGCGTCTTGTCGGTGATTTGCTTCTCGAACTCCTCCACGGGCGGGAGTTTGAAGCCGTCCTCGATATGGGTCTTGACGGACTTGACCACGGCTCCGCAGGAGATGGCGAACGCCATGTAGTTGGCGTAACTGGGGTCGGTAACGATGATTTCGTCGCCGGGGTTGAGGCACGCCATGTAGGCGAACATGATAGCCTCGGAGCCGCCTGTGGTAACGATGATTTCATCGGGGGAGATGTCGATACCATACTCGGCATAGTAGCCCACCATCTTGGTGCGCAGGGAGCGTATGCCCTGCGAGGGTGAGTATTCGAGGACATCTTGGTGGAACTTCTGCAACGCCTGTTGGGCGCAGGCAGGTGTCTTGATGTCGGGTTGCCCGATGTTCAGGTGGTAGATATGCACGCCGTTGCGTCGTGCAGCGTCTGCGTACTTCGCCAGTTTGCGGATAGGCGACTCCGGCATGTTCTGTGCTCTGAGAGAGATGTCCATGATAATTAGGAATTAGGAATTAGGAATTAGGAATTAGAAGGCTTGGAATTTTGGCGCAAAGGTACGAAAAAAAACGGAAATGTGCAAGAAAATAATTAAGAATTATGAATTAAGAATTAAGAGACCTGCGGACGACCCGCGATAGACCCGCGAAAGACCCGCGAAAAAAGCCTACCCCGTCCCTCCCTGAAGGGAGGGGGAAGGGAGGGCGACTATACCGCGGCGATATATCGCAAGCGGTATAGACGCCCTATTTTTTTTTGCAATGATATACATGTTGACCCAACGATTCAAAATAGAGTTATATCGCCCCTTCGGGGCTTGCATTTAGGGTTTTACCGCATACACAGGGGCAAGCCCCTGTGCTGGTTTATGTCGCCCCGTTGGGGCTATCGTTTGATAAATAATTTGGGTCAACTCGTATATCATTACTTTTTTTTTTGGGGGGATGTTAATTTTGTACAATAAATGAGGGATAATTTGCGTATGTGGAAAAAAAGTCGTATCTTTGCCGCACAATATGGAATTTGTTGCCCAATATGGAAGTTTGTTGCCCAATATGGAAGTTGGAGGGATGTTTCACTCGTAATCAATATATCAATAAACAGCAATAAACAGCAATAAACAACAATAAACGGCAATAAACGGCAATAAACAGCAATAAACAGCAATAAACGGCAATCGAAATAATAAACAATAATAATAATTAAGGTATGAAAAGACTACATTTATTCTCTTTTTGTTTTGCGGTGGCGCTGATGGTTGGTTCGGCGTCTGCAGAGGCAGCGGAGTTTGCAGGGAGTCGGCAGTGGAGCGAGCGCGGTCAAGCCGCCGTGCTGCAACACCGTATGCGTAAACAAGCCACCATGCAGCGTCTGCAGGGAGCGGACGCCGTGCAGGTGCCCGATGAGGTATTCCCCTCTTCGAAGACGTTCGGGACGATAAACGGTCCTGACGGCAACATTTGGACCTACACGATGGACTACGTTACCGACGAGCAAGGTTTCTACACGTCCGTATCGGTGAAAATCTATGACGCGCAACGTCAGTTGAAAGGCACGTTCAATGACACCTTTACCCCTCGCGAAGGCGACAGGGGCGTGAACTTCGTGCAACTGAACCCGCTGGTAACCAAGAAGTTCTTCAACTCGGACGATAAGTATGAGGTGATGCTGTTCGTGCACGTGGTGACGGAAGATATGAGGGGTCGCTTCTACAACGACGCGTTTGCGATAGGCGGCGACGGCAAAGTGCTGGCGACGATAGAGGGCAACGAGTGTCAGGCAGTGGATATGGCTATTGACCAATGGTCGGAGGACTACTACATGCTGTTCTACGAGGAGTCTTTCGACAGCGTTCAGGTGAACGATACGTTGAAGGAAGAGAAGTATTTCTTGAACTTCCATGTGTATAAGAAAGGCGGCTATGCGTCGAAAGAGCCCATCAAGGTGAAGACGTTCACCGTTGATTATGAGCATGTAGCGGCGTCGGGTAACGAGCCGTTGCCGGTGTATATGACGCGCAACGGGAAGGAGTTGGTCTTCGCGACGGCGTTCTATGAGAAGCCTTATTTTGACCCTGAGATACCATTCTGGGAGGACCCTGTGGTGCAGCCGGATAACAACCTTGTGATAACGCTGTACAACAAGGAATTCCAACAGACGAGCCAGACGAAGATACCTGTTCCGGAGACGAGCGAGTACATCTATACGTTCCCCTACATGGGCGGTTTCCGCGGAAATGAGGATATCACCTTCGGCGAGTTTGACGACACGAGCGACCCGGTATTCGTGATAACCTTTGACGACTACACGTCTGAGGACGACTTCCTGCGTTCGTTCTACCTGTATGACAAGAACGGCAAGCGCATAGGCACGCTTGCCGAAGAGACGATGGGGGACATCCGCATGAGCGATATAGCGGGTCAGCCGACGCAATGGTGCTTCCTGCAAACGGTGGACCAAGAGACAGCCTTCACGTATGTGGATATTCCTTCGCTGGAGGTGGTAGCGCAGATTCCTGCGGTGATAGGCGGTCTGTCGCTGACGACATCTATGGACCGTACTCCCGCGGGCGACGGGTACAACTATGTGTTCTCGATGGCGCAGGGCGCAAGCAACGAGCAAGGTGAGGTGATTCACTCGATAGCATGGTTCAATGGGGACGGCTCGTTCAGCCATTATGACGATTTGAACTTGGGCAGCAAGGTGGTGATGGCGCAGGTGTACGTGGGTGCCGACGCGCTTGACCCGTGGCTGTTCTCGACGAGAGATGACGCGTATGAGTATATGGTGCTGGCGAAAGAGAGTATCGAGGAGGGTTCCAGCAAGACGATGGAGCACCTGTATGTGGTGAACACGAACGGCGAGAAACTGCTGGACTATGCGCCTGTGGACAGCCTTGGCGGTGCGCTGGTGTCTATCTACCTGCTGAATACGAAGACCTATCCGACGCTGCTGTGCGTTCGTTCGAACATGCAGACGGACCGTCTGTACACGATGAACTTCACGGACCTGCCTCTGTCGGCGTTCCAAGGCGGCACGGGCACGGCAGCCGACCCGTATCAGATTGCTACGGCGGGGGACTTCATGCAGATAGACCATGCTCCTGCGGCTTATTACAGCGTGGTGGACGACGTGGACTTCATGGGTATTCCCTTCGCGGGGCTGAAGGGTAACTTCACGGGTGTGCTCCGCGGTAATGAACATGTGTTCAGCAATGTAATACTGTCGAAAGGCGGTCTGTTCAAGGCTGTCTATCCCAGTGCGCAGATTAGCGATTTGTGGATAGACCGTCCGACGGTGTTGCTGGACGAGGCGTTCACGGTGGGCATAGTTGCCGACGCGGTGATGGGTAATCCTTCGGGTAGCGACTCGACGACGACGATAAAGAACATCCATATCACGTACCCGCGCGTGAGCGGAACGGCAGATTTGTTCGGCGGTATTGTCGGCTCGGCGAATTTGTATGCCCGTGTGGAGGGCTCTTCTGTCCGCAATGCTGAGATTGACCTTCCCGAGACGGAGGTGGGCGGTATAGTAGGTCAGACCGCTACGAGCACGACTGTTCGCGCCTGCTCGTTCAGCGGCATGATAAACGGCGGTCAGCAAGTGGGCGGTATCGTTGGCGACATGAGTGCGGACGGCGATGTGGTGGAGAACTGCCACGTGGACGCCGAGATAACGGGTCGCGGTCATGTGGGCGGCATAGCGGGTTTCTGCGGTCGCGGCAAGGTGCATAACTGCTTTGCAGAAGGTACCGTGGTGCTGCATGCGGATAGCAAGAAGGGTAGCGTAGGCGGCTTGATAGGCTATCTGGAAGAACTGACAACGAACGAGAAAGAGGTGCCGATTATCGTGGAAAACAACCTTGTTGCTGTGGATTCGATAGGTTTTGTGCCGGGTGCGGCAGTGGACGACGTGGTGGCACACCGTGTCATCGGACGGTCCAGTGCGGACGAGACGACCTATGACTGGACACAGAAGGACGAGAACGGGAACTACGTGAAGATATTCATCGGTAAGCCGGAAAAGGGCTTGGCGAACAACTACGCTATTGAGGACCTTGCTGTCATCGATACGGCTGTTGTGGACAACGACAGCACTACCGAGGGCATGAGCATTGCTCCCGAGGCTGTTACGGCAGAGTGGTTGGGCGGTCTGCATTTCCTCTTCGGCGAGAGCATTGCACAGCCGTGGGTGCTGACGGAGACGAGCATGGGCATGTGGTTTGAAGACCTTGTAGGTGCGTTCTATGCCGATGTTGACGAGATAACGATGATGGCAGGACAGACCGAGACGGTAACGCTGACTGTGGTAGGCGGCGACGCAGAGAAGATACAGTTGGAATGTGGAGACGCGCTTGTGAAGTGCTCGAGCGTAGCAGAGGGCGAAGATTTGGTGGTTACCGTTGAGGCATTAGGCGTAGGTACCGCAGAACTGAAAGCGACCTACGGCACGCGGACGCTGAGCGTCTTGATTACCATTGAAGAAGTGATGGCTGTGGATGAGACGAACGCCAATGCGCCTGCTGTGCGTGTGCAGAAAGTGGTCCGCGACGGTCAGTTGGTGATTATATGCGACGGAAAAGAGTACAACGTCTTGGGCGTTGCTTTGTAAGAAACAGAACGTTATTTTGGATGAAGAGGCTGTCTAACAAGTTTGTTGGGCAGCCTCTTTTGGTTTGTGAATGGCTTATAAGGTGCTAAAATCACCGCAAAACCTTCGTTTTGTTCCAAAACGCCCGCCCGCGACATGTCGGGGCGTCCCCAGTGACACTGCTTCATAGGACTTGTTAGACAGCCTCTTTGTTTTTTAGACAATGATATACTTAACCAAGCGATTCAAAATGGAGTTATGTCGCCCTTACAGGGCTTGCATGGAGAGAGCGTCCGTTTACGTAGGGTTCCACCCTACGCTATGTTATGTCGCCCCTTCGGGGCTTCTGTTGTATGAGGTTATCGGGTTAAACGAAGTCGGGATAAATCTTGTCTACCGTTTGATAAAATAATGGGCAACTTGTATATTATTGCTTTTTTTATTACTACATAAACTCACAAGAATACCTATTTACATTGTCTTTCGTTGTGAAAGATTTTGAAAGATAGATATGTTATGATAATCAGTGTGTTATAAATAGTGTGTAGTATTTTTAGAGCGAAATGGATTTTGAAAAGTATGTTAAAGAACATATTTTCATAATTTGCGTAATTCGCTGTAAAACTGTACCTTTGCAACGGATTTCGGGGAGATTGTGTGCAAAGACACCTGAAAAACACAGCCTTTCGCCGAGAAATCTGTTTTCCTTCTGCGCAAAGGTTCGGATATCGTTCACGGACGACTCCTTATTGAATATAGTTAACCTAATCAGCGAAGAGCAATGAATACGAAGATGAAACATTTGACCCCCCACGTCTATTCGCGTTGTTTTGCGCGGTAGCACTATGTATTAGTGCGCACGCGCAGACACTGACGGTAACGGGTGTGGTGATGGCGGAAGGCGAGCCCGACCCCGTTATTGGTGCAAACGTCATGGTGAAAGGTACGAGCAACGGTACTATCACCGATTTTGACGGAAACTTCTCTTTGGAAGCCAAATCCGGCGACATTCTCCTTGTTTCTTACATGGGATATAAGTCCCAAGAGGTGAAGGCAAGCGCCTCTCCTATGCGTATCACTTTGAAGGCAGACAACGTGCTGCTGGACGAAGTGGTAGCGATTGGTTATGGTACGATGAAGAAATCGGACCTTACTGCTGCCGTAACCTCTGTGTCGGCAGAAGACCTGCTACGGGCTCCCGTGTCGGGTCTGGACCAAGCCTTGCAGGGACGCGCGGCGGGCGTAACGGTAACGACCAACTCCGGTCAGCCCGGTGAGGCGGCGACGATTCGTATCCGCGGTATCGGTTCGGCTATGGGCGGTAACGAGCCGTTGTACGTAGTGGACGGTGTTATCACGAGTGATATATCTTTTGTGGCTCCGAGCGATATAGCGAGCATGGAGATTCTGAAAGACGCTTCGGCGGCGGCTATCTACGGTAGCCGCGGCGCTAACGGCGTGATTCTCATCACGACCAAAGGCGGCGGACAAGGCAAGGTGAACGTAAGTTTCGATGCGTACTGGGGTTTCCAGAACCGCTGGCAGAAACTGGACGTGATGAACGCGAAGAACCAAGTGGAGACCGAACTGCGCATAGGCGCGATGCGTAACGGTGCGGAAGAGATTAGTTACTATCAGAACAATGGTTTTGCTGAGTGGCTGAAGATGTATAAGTTGGGCAAGTCGGAGTTCTATCCTACCAATTTTGACTATGCTTCGCAGGAGACCGATTGGCAGGACGAGGTGTTTGTTCCGAATGCGTTCATGCACAACTACAACCTGAGCGTGGACGGCGGCACGGAGAAGATACACTATGCGCTGTCCACCAGTTATTTCAGCCAAGACGGTACCATCATCGGTTCCAACTACGACCGCTTCACCCTGCGTCTGAACACCGACTTTGAGATAACCAAGTGGTTGAAAGTGGGCGAGCACATGAGCCTGATGGTCAGCGGCGGACGCAATGCGATGAACAACAGTTCTTCGGCAGGCGCGAGCATTATCTCTGCGGCACTCTCCATGTCGCAGTGGGACCCCGTGTATTATCCCGAAGGGAGTGAGAATAAATATACAGGCAAGGACATGAGCGGACGCTACTCGGCGGGCTCGAACTTCAAAAACGTGACCAATCCGTATCAGATGGCGTTCAACTCGGAGCCGAAGAACAAGAACCAACGTTTGGTAGGCGATGTATATTTGGAGATTACGCCTGTGAAGGGGCTGACCATCCGTCCGAGTATCTCGGTGGACTATGCGCTCAACAGCAACCGCGCCTACACGGGTGCAAACACCTACACGAGTTACAACTACACGGAGAAGAACTTCCTCTCCACCAGCATGGAGAAGTATCAGACCCTGCTGGAGGAGTTGACCATCACCTACGCCCGCACGATAGAGAAGCACAACTTCTCCGTGATGGCAGGTCAGACATGGTCGGAATACAACTACTACTCGCTGGGCGGTTCGGGTGCGAACATACTGAACCCCGCGGAGAACAACTGGTACCTGAACAGTACGACGGAGGATAAGAACTTCTCCGACGGCGTAGGTCGCGAGCGCCGCTTGTCGTTCCTTGCGCGTGCGTATTATGGTTATGACAACCGCTATATGGCTACCGTGAACTTCCGCGCGGACGCATCGAGCAAGTTCACCAAGCAGCCGTGGGGTTTCTTCCCGTCCTTATCGCTGGCATGGCGTCTGAGCGAGGAGCCTTTCCTGCGCGATAGGGAACTCGACTGGCTGGACAACATCAAGATACGTGCGGGCTACGGTCAGGTGGGCAACGACGGTGTGCCTGCGAGCGCTTTCGTGCAGGTGATGGAGAGCGGCAACAAGGTGTTCTACGGCTATCCGTTGGGCGTAACCAACTCGGATGATAACATCGCCTACGGGTCTGCGCTGCTGACGCTCGCCAACATGGACGGCAAATGGGAGACCAACGAGCAGTGGGACGCGGGTATCGACTTCGGCTTCTGGAACGGACGCCTGAGCGGTAGCATCGACTATTTCCGTCGCAACACGCTGGACGCGCTCCTGTACGTGAACACGCCGGCGCATGTGGGCAACTGGGGCAGCCCCGTGAAGAACGTGGGTAACATCCGCAACGAGGGTGTGGAGATAACGCTGAACCACGATAACACGGTGGGGAAGGTGCACTATAACATCGGCGGTAACATCAGTTACTTGCAGAACACGCTCACCAAACTGAACGGCGGTTCGCCGCTGTGGGGCGACCGCACGAAGACCGACGAGGGCATGGCGCTGAACAGTTTCTGGGGCTACAAATACTTGGGTGTCTATGCTTCCGACGAGGAGGTGCTGGAACACCTGTATTCCTACAAAGACACCCCCGAGGAGTGCGGTATCCACGCGGGTGACGCGAAGTACTACGACCGGAACAACGACGGCAAGATAGACGAGGACGACAAGATGAACCTCGGCAATGCGTTCCCGAAGGTAACCTACGGTATCAACCTCGGTGCGGACTTCTATGGCGTGGATATCCAACTGTTCTTCCAAGGCGTAGCGGGCAACAAGATTTACAATGCACAGCGTCAGTCGCTGGAAAGCGACGGCACGAGCCACGCACTGGCTTCGTACATGACGGACAACGTGTGGGTAGGCTATACGGACGTGGTGCGCGATGCACTGCTCGATGCGGGCGTCAACTGGATGGAGTTGGAGAACCGTCAGGGCACTATCCCCAATCCGCTGGGCAGCCCGACCAACACGGAGAACTCCACGCGCTTCCTCGAGAGCGGGGCTTACTTCCGCCTGAAGAACGCGCAGATAGGCTACACGCTGCCGAAGCACATCACGCAGAAGTTCCACTGCAGCCGCCTGCGCTTCTACGTAACGGCAAGCAACCTCTTCACCATCACCAACTACTCGGGCTACGACCCCGAAGTGGGCAGCGGCGTGGACTACGGAAACTACCCGCAGAGCCGTACCTTCACCTTCGGACTCAATGCGAATTTCTAACATCATTTTATGTTGGCATTTTATGTTGGTCATTACATGTTGGTCATTACATGTTGGTCATTTCATGTTGGCATTTCATGTTTGTTATTTCATGTTAAACGCGAAGCGAATAACACGAAGTGATTAACAGGAACTGACTAACGCGAAGCGACTAACACGAAGTGATTAACAGGAACTGACTAACACGAAGTGATTAACAGGAACTGACAACCTACACAAAGTAAAAAAGAATCATGAAAACGACAAGATATATCGGATTAGTGTTGTCGGCAACGGTGTTGCTGATGACGGGGTGCAGAGACTACCTGACGGAGATAGAGCCGGGCAAGACCATGCTTGACGACTACTATACCTCGCCCGACGCGGCTATCCAGAACGTTACGGGCTGCTACGTGCCGCTGATGTGGGAGTTTGGCAACACGTATTTCTCCGAGTGGTTTATCGGCGACGTGGTGTCCGACGACGCGCTGAAGGGCGGCGGCAGCACCTCCGACATGGCGGATGCCTACGACATGGAGAACTGGCGCACCACCAACCAGAACAGCCTGCTGCTCGACATCTACCATGCCAACTACCAAGGTATCGGGCGGTGTAATCTGGCGCTGAAATACATCCCCAACCTCGAGTTTGAGAACAACGACGCGTGGACGCCTGAGTTGAAGAACCGCCTCTTGGGCGAGGTGCATTTCCTGCGTGCGTACTATTACTTCCGCCTTGTGCGTATCTTTGCGGGCACTCCGCTGGTAACCAAGGTGCTGGACAACGACTCGGAGTGGGGGCAGCCCCGCGCCACGGTGGGGGCGGTGTATGCGCAGATACTCGCCGACCTCGAGCAGGCGGAGCAACTCCTGCCCGTGAAGAGTTCGTCGCTGTACGCCGAGTCGGACCTCGGTCGCGCCACGAAGGGGGCGGCACAGGCTATGCTCCTGAAGACCAACCTCTACATGGCTTCGCCCTACTGGCAGAGTTACGGCTTGGAGAAGACTGCCGACCAATGCTATGCCGACGCGAAGGCATGGGGGGAGAAGATTATCGCCTCGCGCGAGTATGACCTGCTGCCGACGTTCGGCGACAACTTCACCATCGCCGGCGAGAACGGCTTGGAGTCGGTGTTTGAGATACAGTATGCCGCCGTTACGTGGGGCGACTACGGCAACGGCTCGCACCTCGGTTTCACCGCGGGTTCGTTCACGCAGATACTGGTGCGCTCGCGCTCCGGACAGATAGGCGCGGGCTGGGGCTTTAACCATCCTACGCAGAACCTCTACGATGAGTTCGAGGCAGGCGACCTGCGCCGCGACGAGGCGATATTGACACCCGACGAGGCGAAGATGGAGACGCCCGCAGTGGAGTACTACCTCGGCAACAAATACTTGAACAACAAGACGGGTATGTACCGCGACACGCTGGCGGACGGCAGCAACGGCGAAGGCGGCTGGGGCAACGTGCTCGACCATGCTACCCGCGGACCGCTCAACAGCCGACAGATTCGCTACTCGGACGTGCTCTTGATGTACGCCGAGGCATGCTTGGGCGCAGGCGATGAGGCGACGGCGAAAGAGTATATCAACAAGGTACGCGCCCGCGTAGGCTTGGGCGAAGTGGGCACCTATACCTTCCGCCTAAACGGCAAGGAGGTGGCGAGCCCCACCGTGGAGCAATGCCTGCGCCATGAGCGCCGAATGGAACTCGCCATGGAGGGACACCGCTGGTTCGACCTCGTGCGCTGGTACGGCGCCAACGGCGGACTGAAAGAGCACATGGAGGCATACCAAGCCACCGAGGACCCGTTAGCGCAAGGGCATATACAGGCTTTCGTAGCGGGCAAGCACGAGATTTTCCCGATTCCGCAGACGGAAATCCAACTCAACCCGACCCACATGGACCAAAATCCCGGGTATTGATTACTCCGCTTCGCTACGTGTTTGAAACTTCGTGTTTGAAACTTCGTGTAGGAAACTTCGTGTAGGGAACTTCGTGTAGGGAACTTCGTGTAGGGAACTTCGTGTAGG
>JBJECJ010000109.1:0-25495 GCA_051870955.1 Paludibacteraceae bacterium
AGTTAGTGATTAGTTAGTGATTAGTTAGTGATTAGTTAGTGATTAGTTAGTGATTCCCGATACATTGCCGTGGGAAAAAGCCGACCATACCGACACTACAAAACACCGCACATGCAAACAACAAACACAACGTTTGATAGTATTAACCAATAAATTTATTACAATCATGAAAAAGTTTTATGCTTTTGCAATGGCATTGGTAGCCGCAGCGGCTGTCAACGCTGAGACAACGACCTACAGTCTGGTAGGACACAGCCTTATCGGTTGGGATGTAAACAAAGCACAAGAGTTCACGGAAACCACCACAGCGGGCACCTATGAACTCACTGTGGAGGACCTCTATGGCGAGTGCAAAATCTCGGTCAACCATGCTTGGGAACCCATGTTCGGTGCCGTCAACTCGGGAGACAGCATCCTCCCGGGAGACACCTACACGCTCAACTATCGTGCCGTAGGAGCACCCGATGTGCCCAACATCAAGATTGGCAAACCCGGCTTCGGCTACAAGAATGCCCTGCTCCGACTCGTGGTAACCGCTGACGACGCGGCTACGCTCACCTTCGTTTCCGGCGAAGAGTACGACCGCACTGCGCTGCCCGACACCTACCAAATCGTAGGCGGCTTCACCAACAACTGGAATGCAGCCGACGCTATCCAGTTTGAGGACGTAGAGGGAGTGCTCACCGCTACGGTGCCCAATCTCAACGGTGGCTTTAAGGTTATCAAGAACCGCGGATGGGATGAGCAATGGGCAACCAATAGGGAGACCAATGCCGGACTGGAGATGAACGTCCCCTACACGCTCGGTGCGAAAATAGATAAGGAGGACCCTGCCAACCTAATGCTCGCTAATCCGTTCGCTACCTACGACAACGCGGTCCTCACTCTCGCGCCGCAGGAGAATGGCGACATGGTGCTTACACTCGTTTCCGGCACTTTCAAAGTGATGGAAGCCAACTGGTACATCCCGGGAGCAAAACTCGGATGGGACTGCAAAGAGGCGCAGCAGTTCACTCCCGTAGAGGGCAAGACCAACACCTACGAGTTCCTCGCTGCGGAGTTCAACGGCGAGTTCAAAGTAGTCTATGGCAACTGGGCGATTGAGTTCGGTGCCACAACGGACGGAGAGACGGACAACCCGTGGAAAATCAACGAGGAATACACTTGCCAAATCAAGGGAGGCAACATCCCCGCTGCTACCGAGACTACCTACACCGACTGCACCATCACCCTCGTGGTGGATTACGAGAACATAGTAGTGAAAGTGCTCATCGAGTCGGAAGTAACGGCATTGGAGCACACCACCCTCTCCGAACCCGCCACCAAGGTGATAGAGAACGGTCAACTCGTCATCATCAAGAACGGCGTCCGCTACAACGCCCTCGGCACAACCCTTTGATAAATAAAGGAACCGGGAACTAAGAACCCGGAACAACGACTCAATAGTTAATCGAAACTTTCAGAGACGAAAGGAATAAGTCTTGGTTCCTGGCTCCTGGCTCCTGGTTCCTGGTTCCATAAAAAACACATCCTATTATGAAAAAGTCATTTCTTACGCTGTTTGCTTTGTTAGCAACGCTTTCTTTAAGTGCTACGCAATATGCTCTCATCGGGGGCAATATAGGTTGGGATTATACAAATGCACGCAACTATGTATTCCAACTTGTTGATGGGAAGACCAACCTATATACCATTACGGTAGCCGAAATCTACGGCGATATCAAGATTGTAGATGTAGATGCGGCTGAGTGGGCTGTACAATACGGTGCTCACCAGTCAGGTCAAGCCATTGCCAAAGGGGGTAACTATGGATTGAAAGCAAAGAATGGTACTGAAGAACCCCAAAACTTAACCATCGGGGGTGTCCTCTACCAATATACCAATGCCACCTTTACGTTGGAAGTACAAGAGAACGGTGCCCATGTGCTTACGTTTGTATCCGGCACCACCGCGCTTCGTGATGGGGCAACGGTACAGATAGTGGGAGACTACAATAGTTGGAAACTGGAAGATGCTGTACAGTTTGAGGCAAATACCAATGGCGTACTCTGTGCGGCTATTCCCACATACAGGGGCTCTTCCAAACTGATTCTCAACCGCAGTTGGTCGGGAGCATACGGCTCCAACGGGACGCTCATGTCGGTGGGTTCTCCTTATGTGCTGGCTCCCAACGGAGGCAACCTGTTCTGTACCAATCCTTTCTTGGTCTATACCGACGTGCAACTCACACTCACTATCGGCGATAACGATGAGGTGATTCTAACCGCCGTAGGAGGTACACTCTCCACCACGGAGTACGAGATTCCCGAAACGCTCCGTTTGACGGGCACGTCGTTTAATTGGACGCTGGAGGACGATACTCAAATCATGCAGCCCGTAGATGGGCAACCCTACACTTACTCCTTAACACGCGCTACCATCAAAGGAGACATCAAATTGACAAACGGCACATGGGACTGGTTCTTTGGGAAGAACGCCAATAACGACAAATGGGTAGTGAACGAGGAATATACCATGGGCTTCCTCACGGATAATCTCCAGGCTACCAATGACACGGAATACACTGACGTTACCATCACCGTAGTGCTTGATGTGGCGAATGGGACGGCAAAACTCACTGTAAGTGATGCCAATGCTCCGACCGCGCTGCCGGAACCTATCCTCTCGGACAGAACCACCAAGCGTATAGAGAACGGTCAACTTGTCATCATCAAGAACGGCGTCCGCTACAACGCACTGGGAACAACGTTGTAAATCATTTGTGCAGAGCGGAGGAATACCGCTCTGCATACCAAATTAACAAATTAGAAAAGGAGGACTCTAACATGAAAAAATCGGGAATTGTAGTTGGTCTTTTGTGTATGACGCTGATGGCTACTGCCCAAACAGTCGTCAACTCATACTATTTTGACTTCGGCATGGATGGCTCCTCGCGCGGAGCATTGACCAAGGGAGCAGATGTCAACGGTCATTACTGGAACAACATCTCCCAAGTAAGCACTAACTATAAAGTGGACCAGTCGGTATCCTACTCATTGGTGAATGCAGACAGCCTGCCTTCCGCCTATACCCTGACGCTTGCCGGTGCTGCTTTCACCTGCAACGGTATGTCCGGCGGAGGCGGTTTGCTGACACCTTCTGTTGAGGAGTTGGGAGACTTGGCGGTCGCTACGGCTACCGAAGACTATTTCTTTGCAAGCAACTCCGAGCATTGCACGATACGACTGAATGGGCTGGATGTAAACAAAGGCTATCAGTTCAAGATTCTTGGCAGCCGTAGTGCCACAGACGTGCGCATAGCAGACTATACCTTGCGCGGACAATGGGCTGTACAAGGTTCGCTGCAAGTAGCGGGACAAGATATGGGAGGAAGCGGCATAAACCAGAACACAGCCAACGTCTATACCTCTCCCGTTCTTTTTCCTGCCGCCGATGGTACCATCAGCCTTACCGTACATCGCCAATATGCGGGCAGCGGAGCCTATTTCCCCATCAACTGTATGCGGATGCAGGAGATTACAGAGGTGCCCTCCCCCGCGTGTGAACTATACATAGACTGCGGGCATTCCGATGGGAACAACGGAGAATGTACGCCCTCGCCGGATGCCAACGGTATCTATTGGAACAACCTGTCGGATAATACCACCTCGGCGGCGGCTGTTTCCTTGGTTTCTACCGATAACACCGCTACGGGGATACAGGTAACTATCACAGGAGCGTTTCAGAGAAACGGATACAATAATGGAGGATGTGTGGCAGACACCTATTCCGAATACTTGCATGCTTTCGGGCAAAAAAGCGTGATGGGCGACTATTTCTTTGTTTCTTCTTCGGGAAACGGAAAGATGCTTTTCAGTGGTATGAACCCGAACAAAGCCTATGTCTTTCATGTGATTGGTTCCCGAGCCTATAACAGCAGTTTTGGACAAACAGTCGCCCGACTGAACATCAGTGGTTTGAACAATAGTACGTTCACCAATCATACAGGAGGCAACGGGCTTTGTTACAGCGGCGCCACAAATGGATGGAACGAAGATGCTTTCTCTGTCTCTGAGCCGGTGTTCCCGAATGAACAAGGCGAAATCACACTCTCGCTGACTGCCGACAGAGGGTCGTATGTGCACATCAATGCTATCCGAATAGAAGAATATACGGGAATGATACCTTCCGGTTACCATACCTCACTCACTCTCGCCGGCACCGGTGTGGAAGACAACGCGATTCAAATGCATTTGTTGGGCACCAAAGGAGCCACTCAAAGCAAACACTTCGAGACCTTCTGCCAACTTGTGCAAGGGGGCTCCATCCAACTGATTGACGAGAACGGCGAGGCACTATATTCATCAACCATAGCGGAAGAAACAGGGGTGTATCGTGTGCAGGTGAATACAGATAGCCCTACACCCGTGCTGACCAAGATTACGCGTATGGGATTTGTCGGGAACATAACCCCTGATATATGGAACCCAAGCGGCATGGAGATGACTTACATAGGGCATGGTGTATGGCAGGAGCAATTGGAGTTGCCTGCTTATTCAGGAAGCGACGCTGAGCGTGGAGAGTGGTGCTTCAACAGCAGTTGGGAAGCACAAATCAAGATGTTTGAGAATATCGAGGGAATGGTGGGAATCAGTGATGATGCCTCGTTGCATGGTTTCACGGTGAATGATGTTTACCAGTCTCACGGCACACTGGTTGTAAGGCTTGATTTACGCAATTTTACCTATTCTTTCCAATGTGTGGACATAGACGAGGAGAAAGTTACTTTCTTTGGTTCCTCGGTTTGCCATGGACAAGGGGCTACGGATATGCAGGGCTATGCTTATCAATACATGCAAACCAACGATAGGTTTACCTACTCCAATACGTCTATCAATGGCAATAATACAACCAACTTGCTCAACCGTTTTCAAGGACACCTCGTCGGAGATTGCGGAAGATATGTGGTGATAGGCTTGGGTTTGGGTAACGAAGGATTGCACGAAGCGACGGACAAGCAGGCAATATACAACCAATGGAAGACCAATATGCAGCAACTTATCCGTCAGGCACAAGACGAAGGGAAGCAGGTTGTCGTTACAAACAACTACCCCCGCGGAGATTACAATGCAGAAGACTATGCCTATGTCAAACAAATGAACATAGAAATGAATACATGGGGCGTACCGGTAGTGAACTTCTTGGGGGCTCTTGACAACTGTGCAGGAAACGGACAATGGGCGGATGGCTACCAAGTAGATGGCGATATTTATCATCCGAATGAT
The DNA here is from genome assembly GCA_051870955.1 of Paludibacteraceae bacterium. GTDB lineage: Bacteria > Bacteroidota > Bacteroidia > Bacteroidales > Paludibacteraceae > Colicola. The sequence continues at coordinate 5,265 of JBJECJ010000109.1, forward strand.
TTGGGACATACCGAACTGACGCATAGTATTGTCCCCACGTTGTTTGATGCACTGGCGCAAGGTGCCGCGATACCGTCCCGACAGACCACGCAAGGCACAGATATGTCATCATCGTCTCTTTCTTTCACCCCGGAGGGAACCATCCACTCGTTCACTCTCGCACTGCGCGTAAAGGCAACTTCTGCCGCTTCTATTGTCCGTTTGACCACCTCTGACGGAAGCAGGACTCTGTCGCTCCCTGCCGAAGCGGCAGATGGTGAGTGGCACACCATAGCCGTCAGCCACTACTATGCCGCAGGAAAAACCTACTACTATCTGGACGGTGCATTAGAGCAAACCGTAGATGAGCAGTTGGTGTTGCAATCCGCCGTCATAGAATCGGTGAAGGCAACGATAGCAGACCTAATGCTTTTCAGAGCAGGTATGAACCAAGAGGAGCATACTGCACTGTTCGATGCTGCACAAATCATGCACGCTTCTATGGAACTCTATTGCCCGCTGAATGATGGAGATGCGACCAACTGTGCACAATCGCTCAACACAGTTACTTTTCAATCGAATGTTACCACTTTCGTAGAAAACACATGGAACGATAAGAGCAAAGACGGATATTATGATTTGCTGGGTCGCAGAGTAGATGTACCCATGGAAAACAATATCGTCATTACCCCTGAGAACAAAAAAATAATCCACCTATGAAACCTACATTCCTTTCCCTATCCCGACGTATCGGGACAAGTATCGTGCTATTGTGCCTGTGTGTGGCTGTGTCTGCGCAGGTGTATCTTGATGCGTCTGCTCCGATGGAGCAGCACGTGGAGGATGCGCTTGCCCGCATGACCTTGCAGGAGAAGATTGCGCTTATCCACGCACAGTCCAAATTCTCCTCCCCGGGTGTAGCACGCCTCGGCATACCCGGGCTATGGTGCACCGACGGACCTCACGGTATCCGCCCCGAGGTGCTGTGGGACGAGTGGGAGCAGGCAGGATGGACCAACGACTCCTGTATCGCCTTTCCCGCCCTCACCTGCCTTGCCGCCACATGGAACCCCGATATGGCGTTGCTCTACGGGCAGTCTATCGGCGAAGAAGCGCGCTACCGCAACAAAGACGTGCTGCTCGGTCCCGGCGTGAACATCTATCGCACGCCGCTCAACGGGCGCAACTTCGAGTATATGGGCGAAGACCCCTGCCTTGCTGCCACCATGGTGGTTCCCTACATCCAAGGTGTGCAGGCGCAGGGTGTTGCCGCCTGCGTGAAGCACTATGCGCTCAACAATCAGGAGGTGGACCGCCATTGGGTCAATGTCTCGGTCTCCGACCGCGCGCTCTATGAACTCTATCTGCCTGCTTTCCGCGCTGCCGTAGTAGAGGGCGGAGCATGGTCTATCATGGGCTCCTACAACCGCTACCGTCATCAGTATGCCTGCCACAACCAATACCTCTTGCAGGATATTCTCCGCGGCGAGTGGCATTTCGACGGGGCGGTCATCTCCGACTGGGGCGGCACTATGCAGACCGACGAGGCTATCCGCAACGGGCTCGACCTTGAGTTCGGCACATGGACGGACGGACTCACCGACGGGACGTCCAACGCATACGACGTGTATCACCTTGCCATGCCCTATCTCCAAAAGATACAGCGCGGCGAGATAGGTACCGAGGAGTTGGACGACAAGGTGCGCCATGTGCTGCGCCTTATCTTCCGCACCTCGATGAACCCGCACAAAGGCTTCGGCGCGATGGCATCGGAGGCACATATCGCTGCCGCCCGCCGTATCGCCGGAGAGGGAATGGTGCTGCTCCGCAACGAGCGGCAGACCCTGCCCATTGTATCGGTGAACAAACCCAATCCCGTCATCCTCGTAGTTGGTGAGAATGCCATCAAGCAGATGACCGTCGGGGGAGGCTCCTCCTCGCTGAAAGCGAAATACGAGGTGTCGCCGCTGCAAGGTATCCGCTCGCGCGCTGCTGAGGCGGGCTACCAGACAGCATACTGCCGCGGCTACGTGGGCGACATAGGCGGTGAGTACAACGGCGTTACCACGGGGCAGTCGCTGGCGGACGAGCGTACCCCCGAAGCACTACTGCAAGAGGCTGTGGCAGCCGCCGCGAAAGCAGACTATGTTGTCTTTGTAGGCGGACTTAACAAAGCCCATCAGCAAGACTGCGAGGACGGCGACCGCACGCAATACAACCTCCCCTACGGGCAAGACGCACTCATCAGCGCATTGGCGGCAGCCAACCCGCGCACGGTGGTCGTCTCCGTGTCGGGAAACGCCCATGCCATGCCGTGGGCGCAACAGGTAGGTGCTATCGTGCAAGCATGGTACAGCGGCTCGGAGACGGGCAACGCGCTGGCGGATATGCTCTTTGGTGATGTGAACCCGTCCGGCAAACTGCCCTACACCATCATGCCTTCGCTCAACGATTATCCTGCTCACCAATACGGCGAGCGTGCCTACCCGGGTACGGACAAGGAGGTGGAGTACTGCGAAGACCTGTTTGTGGGCTATCGCTATGCCGACCTGTACGGAACCAAGCGGCCGCTGCAATACCAAGCGCTCTTCCCTGCGGACAACGGACAGCCCGCTGTCGAAAAGACCATCCGCGTGGTACCGCCCAAGCACGAACCGCTCTATCCGTTCGGCTTCGGACTGAGTTACACAACCTTTGCCTACGACAAGCCTTCGCTCTCGGGCGACACGCTGCGCGTTACCGTTACCAACACGGGCAGCCGCGCCGGACAAGAGGTGGTGCAACTTTACGTGGCGGATAAGAAAGCGTCGGTGGTGCGCCCGCGCAAGGAACTCAAAGCCTTCCAGAAGGTCAATCTCCAAGCGGGGGAATCGCGTTGCCTCACGTTCCTCATCACGCCGGAGATGTTGCAGTACTTTGACGCAGCGCAACACCGATGGTGCTCGGAGCCAGGCGAGTTCGACCTGCTCGTCGGCAGCAGTAGCCGCGACATAAAAGGGAAAGCAACCTACCGCTTGTAGGATAAAGGACCGCTCACAGCGTTCGTTGAAAGATAAAGGATAAAAGACTGATTTGTTTCGACTATACGAGGCTAATCAGTCTTTTATCTTTTATCCTTTATCTTTTATCCTTCATCCTCTACCAGACCATTTCTATTTGCTCGGTGCGGAGGTCGTCGAGCGGGGCGGAGCGGAACTTCACCTTGCGGAAGTCGATGTGCTCAAGGTCAAGGCAACGGATGCGGCTGTTGTACATCGTGCGGTAGTAGATACGCTTGCCGTGCAGGTCGGTAGCGATGGTCCACTGCGTGGCGCTCGGGATGTCGGGCACTGTCTCGCCCTCGGTAAACTGGATGCCGATGGGGATGTCGAAGTTGTTGAGGATATGGAACGCCTGCATCACGGTCTCGGTAGCCGTGGGGAGCGTGGGGGCAGTGGCTTGGAAGAACGCGGCGCGGACGAAACGCGAGGGCGGGGTCATGTCGCCCGGGAGCCCGTGTAGTCCACCTCCGCCACCGAAGGCTTGCAGCGACAACTCACCCACCTGCGCCCGCGGGATGGCACCTGCACGCAGGTTGATGTAGTTGTTCAGGTTCGTCAGGTGCCAATCGAAAGACGGGGAGTTGGTCAGCACGCCGAGGGTGTTCTCGTAGAAACGCACCTGCCCGCCGATGACCTCCACCACCACCTGCTTGCCCGTGCGGTCTGCCATGCGCCAGTGGACGGTGGAGCCGCGCGGGTCGGTGGCTACGATACGGACACGTTGCAGGGTCGAGACCGCCTCGTCCACGCTTGCGCAACGGCTCAGCAACCACGGCACCAGCTGCATGTCGCTGATACTCTCGTCCACGAGCGTGCTGTCGAAAGGCTCATACTCGCCGTAGTTGGGGAAATAGAACAAGCCTGCGGCGAAGCCCGCCTCGTTCATGCCGTCCACCACAAACTCATCGCGCTCTACCGCCAAGCCCACATAACCGTATTTCGCCGTGAAGCGCATGCCGTCTTTCTGCCCGCTTGGAGTATAAGACTGCTGGCGATAGCCGCGCGGCACCACCACATAGCGGCTGTTGAGGTCGCTGCCTGCCCACTCAATGGTGCGTGCGATGACGGGCGAGCCGTCTGCTGCGCGCAAAGAGATACCCGTGCAAGCCTCCGCAGGCTGCACTAACCAAACCATACCAATGGTTAATGTACAAAGTAGGAAGAACTTTTTCATAGTTGTAAAAGGTTTAAGGTGAAACAAAAAGAAAACAAGTAGCGAAAAAAAGACTATTCGCTACTTGTTTTGCTACAAATAATGTGCCAAATTCAGACCGACCCGCGGTCGACCCGCGATAGACCCGCGAAAGACCCGCGAAAAACAGGGGCACCCCATCCCTGCGAGAGCGCCCCAAAATTCATAGATTTCTCAGGGGTCTCGCAAGGGAGGGAGCAGGGGAATTATCGGAACGTCTCTCCCAGCACCGTGTAGGTTTTTCCCCCGCGCTCAATGAGCAGAACGCCGTTCTGCATGTACTTGCGCACCTGCGTCGGGGTAGTGCTCTCCGTCTGCGAGATACCCTGCATGCTTTGGAGCACGTCGAAGTAGTCGGTGTAGAGGTACACGTCGGGGAAAGCGGGGTTGGTGAGCAGGCAAATCACATCGTCGAAAGGCTTCAAGAAGGTGGTTACACCGTTCTCCAAGGTGTATTCCTTGCCCGGAATCAGCACTTCGCCTTCCCACTCGTAGGTGTCGTAGTTGAATACGGGTTCGCCCAAGTACCACGTGAAGACGGTAGCGCTGTCGCCGACCATTGCCTGCGTGCTCAGGTCGATAATCTTCTCGTCCTGCAACTCTACTTCCAGCATGGCTTGCCCGCTGTAGTTGTACACCATATACTGCGGCAAGATAGGAGGTAATGTGCTGAAATCAAATCGGTTACCAACAATAGCCAGTGCTCGGAGTCCTTCCAGCGAAGCCACATCGAGCGTGTGGAGATAGTTGTTGTTGAGCCCTAACTGTTGCATATTGGGCACCGTGGTCGTATCCACTTGAATAGCCGTCAACTCGTTTCCGCTCAGGTCCAGGTACCAGAGATTGGGGTTCTTCAGTTTCACCGAAGCAATCTTGTTGCTTGCTGCTCCCACCAGTCCGATGGCTTTGTTGTTGGTCAGGTCGAGCGTCGTGAGTTGGTTCTCCGTTAATGCCAGCGAATAGAGGTTCGGATAGTCACTCGGATTGAACGTTGTGAGGGCGTTGCCCGAGAGGTTCAACTCTCTCATCAGGCTCTTGTTCTCAGGCATGACGAGGTTTGCGAGCCCCGCCCGCTGCAGGGTGAGGGTGCTTGCCAGCAACTTCGAGCCGTCGAAAGAGGACAAAGTAGCCCCCGTCATGCTGAACACCGTGATGGTATCCGTCGGCTCGTAGGTATAGACATTTACCGTCACGTCCTTGTGTGTGGAAGCGGAGAAGAGGCGGTAGGTGGTGCCCAAGAGGTATTGCACCACGTTGTCGTTGCCTTCCCAATCGAAGTAGAGAGAGGTACCCTCTTTGGCAGCCGCCAACGAGAGGGAGACGACGTCGCTGTCCTTCGCCGTAACGAAGGAAGCAATCTTGTTGGTCGGCATGCCTGCCACCTGCATTTTGGTGGTTTTCAGCACCTTATCACCCGTAAACGCGGGATAAGCAGGGTGCGAAATCTCACAATATACCTTACCCAAGTCCTCTTTCAAGAAGCGCGTGAAACCGTTCTTGATGGTGTAGTCGGTTCCCTCGGTCAGCGTTGTGCCGTCTTCCTTCAACCACGTCAGGACGGTGCTCTTGCCGTCTATGTCCACCATCTGTGCCCCCAAATCCGTGCAGGGACCCATCGTAGCGATTTGGATATCCGCTTGGGGAGCATACAGGTAGCCCGCCTCGGTCAGTTTGGCATTGTGGCGCGGCAGGTTAGCCAGCGTGAATTGGTTGGAGGCAATATCCATATAACGGATGTTGTCCTCCTCGGGCAGGATGATTTCCGTCAACAGGTTGTTGGAAGCCCTTACGGTGTCGAGCGCCGTACAGTGTTGGAAATCAAGACGTTCCATATTATTATCCGACACATCCAGCGTCAGCAGGTTGTCGGCGTCGGAGAAGTCGATATCGCCCAGTTGGTTGTGGGCAGCATTGAAGTGGAGCATAGCCAAGAGCGGGCTCAACTTGAAGTTCGCTGCGTTATAGCCCGTGTTGTCTATGGAGTTGTAACTGATATCGAGCGTGTGGAGCAGGTTCTTGTTGAAGTAGTCGTTCTCGCCTTCGAGGTTCAGCGTGGTGAGGTTGTTGTGGCTCAGGTTGAGCACCTCCAGCATACGGTTGTAGGTCAGGTCAATCGAATACAACTGCGTCTTCGTCAGGGTCAGTTCCCGCAGGGTGTTCAACTGACTCAGGTCGATAGAGGAGACATAAAGGTTCTTGATACTCAGTGCAGAGATGTTGGTTCCGTCGGGCACATACACCGCCACGGGACCGTAGCCCTTCGCCCCGCTCACGTTGGCTCTCACGGGCGTAGTCTCCGAAGTGGCCTTGCACTCTTTGAGTTCCTGCGTACCCAAGTCCACCCAGAACGTAATCGGATTCTCTGCGCTGGCGCCGTGCAAGCCGACGGAGAAGGATACAGGGCTCTCGTAGGTGGTGAACCACATCACCTTGGTCGGCTGTCCGTAGTCTGCCTCGGTCTTAATCATAAACGGCTCGGTAAATAAATCAGATACCGGGAATCCTGAGTTGCTGAACTCTATCGCCACACTATCGGGATAGGCTTTCTTCAAAACAGCAAGACCCTTGTCCTCAATCCATTCAAAATACTCCTCGTCCAACATTACAAACGAGTCGGTGGTGTTCATCGGGATAGCATACATGATGGCGTCGGTCAAAAAGCCTTTGCGTAAAACACGTGCGCTGAAATCTATCGTATCACCTTCCTTATAAACGGGCTCCATCGGCAGGTCGCGCTGCGAATACTGGTAGTCTTGCCATACCTGCGAGTCCAACGGAAGAGTAGCAAAGTCCATGCAGTTATTCTGAATATGCACGTAGTTCAGATAGTTCTGGTTCGACAAGTCCATGTGTGTCAGATAGTTATCGCTTGCGTCCAGCGACACCAAGCCTGCCGAGTCGGTGGGCGTAGGATGATAGAAGTTCAGGGTAGTCAACGCATTGCCCGCGCAGTTCAAGCGATACAACCAACGGCTATTCGACACATCCAGCGTCTTGAACTTGTACGCCCCCTTGTTCACAAAGCCCGATACGTGGGTGCAGTACAACTCCAGCAACTCCTTGTTCTGGCTCAAGTCCAACTCCGTAACCTTGGTCTCGCTCACGTTCAAGATACGCAGGTGGGGGTTCTTGGTTACATCCACGCTCGCTACGTCGGTCATCTCCAGCGTCAGTTGCATGAGGTTCGGGCACTTTGTCGGGTCAATCTTCGTCAGCGTGCGGGTGTAGTAAGCGTCGAAAGAGCGCAACTCCGGGTATTTCGTCATGTCGAAGTTCGGGTCCAGATAGCCCACCATCGGTATCTCAAGCAACAGCAAAGAGGGCTTATCGCCTATCACCAGCGGCGTTGCCTCCGTGAAGGGGTTGTCCGACACATACAGAGCGCGAATCTTGGTGTTTTGGCTCAAATCAATATCCGTCAACTCGTTGTGGTTCAAGTTCAAGATATCAAGGTTTGTCAGTTTTGTAAGGTCAGCCGATGTCAGGTAACAACCTTCCGCGTTGATATAACTAATTGCCTCGGGTTTGTCGCCATAGATACGAACCGTCGCATTCTTGTCCACCGTGCAGTAGATGAGCGTCCCCATCGTGCTGTCTTCGGGGTTAGCCTTCAGTTCATACTCCACCTTACCGAAACCGCAGTCCACATCAAGATACATATCCTCCACAGCGCCTATCACCAGCGAAATCTGGTTATTCGCACCTGCGTTCTCGTAGATACTGGTTTTCAGCGTGATGATTGGCTCTGCATCGTCTGCCGTGGCGCGTGCGAAGAGCGTACTTGTTGCTCCGAGACACACCGCCAGCGCCATCACCCGAAGCATAGAATAAAGTTTGTTTGTTTTCATATTATGTCATTTTATGTTTGTCACTTTGTGTTGGCATTTCATGGAGGTGCGGTCTCCAGGCCGCACCTTTCATGTTCGTCATTGCATGTCAGCCGAGAAGAGGCGATATAACTAAATAACGTGAAACGCCTAACGTGAAACGATTAACGTGAAACGATTAACGTGAAACGCGCAACTATCTCACTACCATCTTCCCGCTATACATACCATTCGCGCGCACCACGTAAGTACCTGCTACCCAGCCCGTTGCGTCGATATCCGCCTCATCGCCTTGCACCGCAAAGCGCGTTACCTCCTTGCCGGCTATGTCATATACCGCCACCTCCATCGAGCGTGCACCGCCCAAGAAGATGTTGAAGTGCCGCAGGTCATCGCTCGTCAGCAGCAACTGGCTGTTGCCCGCCGTCGTACTGCCTATGCCCATACCCTTGCGGCGAAGCACTTCTTTCAAGCCCGCCAGCGCGTCAAACTTGCCGTAACCCCATCGCGGGTCGTCGTTCACATCCGCGTCGCGCCGTGCTGTCTTGCTGATGATATCCTTCACGTCCGCCAGCGTCAGCGTCGGGTCAGCCTCCAACCATAGGGCTATACCGCCTGCCACCACAGGGCACGCCATGGAAGTGCCCAAGCACTGCATCCAATAGTACGTATTCGAACCGGACTTCGATGACGCCTGCAAGTTGGCAGGATAAGCACCTATGCCCGTATAGTCCGCATAAGGCTTGCTCAGCGCAGAGATAATCGTTGCCCCGGGCGCGCATACCTCAGGCAGTTTCTTGCCTGTTATCGTGGTGCCGTATGAGGTAAAACTGCTCACTTTCCCTGGCACCAACTCACCCTGATAGCCGTACACCTTCTTATCCAACGACGCGAAGTCGTCGCGCGAGTTGTACGAACCCACCACCAAGATTCCGTCTCCGCATGCCATATCGCTTATCGTGCCGTCGCTCGAGCCCGTCTGCCAACCTGCCTGCCCAAAGTCGCTCAGCGTCGTGAAAGAGCCGTCGCAGTAGCAGTCGATACGCTGCCCTGCCTTGCCTTCCACCACAAAGCCCAAGATATACTTACCGTTGTTCTTCGCCGTGTTGTCCTCCACGAAGTAGTCCATTATCGTATAGTAGCGCCCCGAGTACTCATCTACCAAGCCTCCCACGCCTATATAGCCCTTGAAGGCATTGGTGAAGTTTGCATGCGTCAGGTCTCCCTCATTGGCATAGTCGGGCGAAGCGTAGTATATCGACCCGTTTTCGTTATCCGGCGCAAACGGAGCCTCAAAGGTAATCGTACCGCGGTCTTTGTTGTATATCACCGCCTTGATAACAAACGGCGTACTGTCGTTGCTATATACATACACCTGCCCGTAGCGCAAGTTCGTATATGTATAAGCCACGCTCCCATCCTCGTTGTAAACATCATACTCCGGATACATCGGTTGCACAAAGGTCTTCACCTCTTTTTGGTCTTCCGTCAGCGTACTGCTCACCACCAGCGGCAGGTCGCCTTCATTACCCGCTGCCACGCAAATAGTAACCTTGTCTTGCGCCTCTGCGGCTGCCATATACTCGCTAATCATGCTCGTCCCATCATGAGGTCCCGTAGTGCCTCCCAGCGACAAGTTAATCACCTTCGGCATATTCATCTGATAAGCATATTCCAGCACTACCTCCATACCGAGGGCGATGTAGTAGTCTTGCAACGTACCGCAACTGGCGATGATATCGCTCTCCGTCGCCATGCCATAGTAAGGATTGGCTTTCGTATTCAGCACCACGCCGTTGTCCGTCGCCTCTGCCACGGTAGAAGTGCCGGTATAGCCGCCCGCCATCGTGCCCAAGGTGTGGGTACCATGGAAGGTCGTCGGGTCATCCGTGGTGAACTCAGCCATGTTAGAGATGTTATATCCTTCCACACTCACCCCGCTCGCGCTGCTTGCGCTCTCCGTAATATACGCCAGGTACTGCACGCGCGAAGTGCCGTCTGCGCGTTTGAACATCACATGGTTAGGGTCCAGTCCGGCGTCCGCGATACCCGTTACCACACCCTTGCCCGTGTATGCCTGCGGCAGCCCTGTGCCCGCATGGATAGCGTCCACACCCGTCATGGCGCGAGCGATATCGTTCATCGGCTTCATCGCACGCGGCAACTGCATCTGCCTAATCACGCGCGACTGCGCCGCTATCGTCTCCACCTCGTCTATAGGCATAGACACCAGCGCAATGTTGCCGCGCATAGCCTGCACCTGCAAGCCCTCCGCCTCCAGTTGCTCACGCGTAGTGCCCTCTTTCACACGGACCATCGCCCCCACCATACGGCACTCGCTCTGACCTGCGCCCGACAGCCCCGCCTCATCGCCTCTCAATGGAGACTTCCTGCTCTGCGTTTTTACCAACGGAGAGCAGGAGTAGTTCCTCATCTCCCGCAGCGCCGCACGGCTCTGCAAGTCCAACTGAGCGCCGCTTGGCTCGACCGCGCTCTGACCACTGACCATTGACCACTGACCACTAATCACCAAACTCAGGCACAATGCCAATACACTAAGTAATCCTTTTCTCATATTCATATTGTTAGTATTTTCTCGTTTTTCCCATCATTCTGTCATCCTCTTTTTTCAGCCTTCTTCTTCGAGACCATAAGCAGACCATAACCTGACCATAACCTGACCTTACCGAATAGCAATCTGTTACCGGACAAAAACCATGCCATACCATTTTGTTATTTCTCCCTCCGTCAACGGGTGCCGAGGCTCCGTTGCTTGCGGCGGAAGGGTCCCGTCGGCAGGCAGGATAGTCTTCCTATAAAAAGAACATTTCCGCCTGCAAAGATACTACATTTTTCTGATACTACCAAATAATTCATTACCAAAAATCGCATAATTATGCGCTTTTAACTTTTCCGCCTTTCTCTATCAACAAAGCAGCGTTCGGACTTTGCAGTCCAAACGCCACTTAATCACCATACTATCAATAGGTTATCGTGTTACCGCGTTACCCAGCACATCGAACATCTCCTCGCCGCGAATAATCAGCACACGCCCATCGCGAATAACCTTCGTAGCAGTCTCCAATGCACTTGTATTCACAATAGCCGTCGAAGTATTATCCACTGCAAACTCAACAAACAAGTCATCTTCCACCACTACCTCGCAGTTACCTTCTGCGTCTGCTGTTATAACCTCCGTGGGAGTCTCCGAATAATTCTCGCTATCCCAAACATTAAGTTGGATACCGGCAGGCACATGCACATGCAAAGTAGCACCCTCAGGAAGTACTTGGATAGGAGCAGCAATTATCGTACTCCATCTGTCGCGAACTTCTGTAATAGCCAATTCGTTTTGTAAAGATTGATACAAATCCGCATACTCCTCATTACTCATCAAATCATCCGAAGGCATCATCTCTACCTCAAACCAATCATCTGCATCGGTATCGCCACAGTACACAATAACCTCTGCACCATCCGGCATTGCATAATTGCTCATGTAGTCTGTATTTGCATAGAGTACATTGTTGATATATACATTACTCTTTGTGCCATTGAAGTAAAAATTAAACGTCTCTGACCCCGCAAACGGAATAGTTACATCCAAATCGCTTGACAAACCATAGATAGTCTCTCCTGCCAATTGAACAGAACCACCATACAATAACATGCTTGTATTCAGGACTTTCAAAGTGCACGACCTATCGCGAACAAAAGTTTGCGTTGTAATCGTAAACACCATACCGTCAGTCAAAGTAATAGACTTAGCATAACCATAATTGCTCGGGTCGCTACCTAACTTATCCATATAACTATTGCCAGCGCCATCTACAAAAGTCAAAATAGTCGATTTGTTGGCATTCTCCACATACAAATACGGAGTCTTACCCAAAACGATTTTCACCTCATTCCCACCATCCTCCAAGGCAATTTCTTCACTATAGTAGGAAGAGAAGCTACCGGATTGTGATGATTTCCAAACCTTCACATTGCTTGCAACATCCACATTAATAGTGATTGTAGCCTCCACGTACTTTGTTGCGTTCACAACCACAGTGGTACCACTTTCGCTTACTACCTGCCACTCGTAATAGTTGCCGGATACATAGGGCTGACTACCATCTACCGTCAACGAGTTGAGTTTGAAATTCTCGGTGTTGAAGAATAGTTTTACCGTAGCACCCAACGGAATAGTATGGCTTGCTGCGCGGAAATCATTATCCTTCACACCATTCACATACACACTATCCACCATACCTGCTTCATCCGTAAAGTTGAAAGCAACTTGCACATCAGGGAATGCCGTAGTAATCACTATCTTATTCGGCTCACCCTCCACAGGAGTGATATAGTAAGAGTAGCAAGACTTGTTGCCATTGTAATCCTTTTGAGCAACACCATCCAAAGTTACTTCATAGATAGTAACCCCATTACCACGAACAGCAAAAGGAATGTCTGTCACACGGTCGGTCTTCGGTGCATAAGTAATCACCGTATCTTTCCCGCTGGGCAAATTTATTGCTCCACTATTATATCCAAACGAAGCCTTAGTGGCATCATCTATATACACTGTGCAACTCGCCGTACGCTCAGCAGCAATCTCCCAAGCCTTAATTACCACACTATCGCCAGCGTTAACTTGCGGCAAATAAAAGGACGATGAAGAGACAGAAGAGGCTAATTTGCCCGCTACCAACGAATCTTTACCATTGATGGTAGCGTGATACCAACGGTATGCCTCCCAACCATATTCAGCGCTCGCAGGAGCAGCCGAAAAATAAGAATAACTAGTTGACTCATACGAAACAATCTGTAAACCTTCCTGTAACTCTGTCTGAGCGGCATCAGTAAAAGTAATAGGAGGATTAGTAATCGTCAAATGCTGCAAGCCCTCTACATACAATTTGAACGTAACAGGGTCAGCATTCGCCGTGAAAGAAAAACTTGCGGCAACAAAAGCCAACAATAAAGAATACAATTTTTTCATAAGCATAAAGAATTTATTTAGTTTAACATCGTTAGTGCAACACTATCGCTCCCACATGATTCTTCACCCAACGACGGCAAAGTTATAAAAAAAAAATCGAACAATCGTACTAAAAAGGCAAAAAAGATAATAAATATGCATTTTTGTCATAATTTACACACTAATGCACTTCTTCTCTACCTATTTACTACGTTGTTTTATCCTCCACCTACCCTCACTTTACCCTCCTGCCGAGGAGGCTCTATGGATAGCCTAAGGGTAGCGGATTTATCCCTCGTGTTTTTTAACGTCGGGTGACCGCCCTTTTTCCCTCTTCATCTCCTCCCACACTCGCTCCACGGGCAAGCCCATTACATTGAAATAAGAGCCCACTATTTTCGTTACCCCCACATAACCAATCCATTCCTGCACCCCGTAGGCTCCTGCCTTATCCAGCGGACGGTAGCGCTCCACATAGTAGTCTATCTCCTCTTCCGCCAGCGCCCGAAACCACACCTCCGTCTTATCGACTATCGTCTGCATCCCCTCTCGCGTCTTCAGCGTTACCCCAGTATAAACCTCATGCATACGCCCGCTCAACAGCCGCAACATCGTCCGCGCCTCCTCCTCATCTCTCGGCTTCCCCAGCATAACACCACTGGGGACGCAGGTGGTACATACCGACTTGTCGTGTGCGTCTCGCCTGCGGTTATCATCTTCATGGAGGTGCGCTCCCCCCACCGCCCCCATAGACTCCCCTTCCCCGGGCACCCACACAATAGTATCTGCCGTCAGCAGAACTTCATCCTCCGCCAACGGCTCACCATACGCCTCCGCTTTCGCGCGCGAAATGTAGTAAGGAATATCCCCGCCCGTGAGCCCCTCAGGGTAATGCTCATCGGCATCAATAGCCACCACCCAAAAATCTACATCCATCCCCGTCAGCAACTCCCTCCTCCGCGGCGACTGACTGCCTAACAATATCTTCATAGCCCTCGTGCAACAACAAAACTATACAATACACCCATAAACATCACAAACTTCATCAGCAACTGCGCCGTTCGGTAGTCCGAAGGGATTTTCGCCGTCCAAAGCAGCACCAACTCACACACCAGCGGCGTAAGCAAACCAAACACGATATAGCGTGTCGAAAGCGTCGCCCACTCCCGCGGAAAGGGCAACCACGCATACCATGCATACCCAATCATCCCTATCGTCGTCAGCAGCAGGATGGTAACCACTACCTTCGTCCACACATCCCCAAACCGTATCGGCAGCGTGTGGCACTCCAGTTCCCTATCCCCCATCTGGTCTTGCAAGTCCTTGATAATCTCGCGGATAAGCGTGCAGAGAAAGGCAAACAACGCAAAGCCGCACATCCACGCATATAGGTCATGCGGCACATTCGTGAACTGCATGAGGTTGGCATATCGCACTTTCATCAGGCTCACGTTAGCCAATGCTACCAACAGAGGCGTCAGCGCCGTCGTCAGCGCAACTATCAGATTACCAATCAGAAACAGCCGCTTGTAACTCGACGAGTAGAACCATAGCAGCCCGGGCACCAGCACGAATATCGTCGCCAACGACCAACTTCTGCACACCCATGCCACCGCCAGTCCGCATACCACGCCGGCGCCGCTCAGCCCCGTACTCAGCCACATCGCCGTATCCTTGCTCACCGACTGCGTAACTATCAGTCTGTCAGGGCGATTGATACGGTCTATCTTCACATCAAAATAGTCGTTCACCACATACCCGCCGGCGGCAATCAGCACCGTCGCCAGTATCAACAGCAGTAATAGCCACCACGGCAACTGCTCCTCAAAGCGCCACTGCCACAGCACCGGCACCGCGACCCATTTCTCCATTGCCCACAGCAAAATGGCGATAAACACCAAGTTGCCGCCCCGCACCAACTGCCATATATCCCGCACTCGCTGCATAGTTTCTCACATATAGTTAATAACGAATAGTGAATAGTTAATATCACATAGCCATTAAAACCATAATCGCCTGATACACAATACGATATTAACTATTCACTATTAACTGTTCACTTCTTCGTTACCCTCAGCACCACGCCTTTCCATGCCGGCAAAGTCAGCCGTACGGGCTCCGCCGTGTTGAAAGGCATATCCTCGTACACCGTATCGGTCAGCAGGTCGGTCATCGTGCAACGGCACATCTCGTCTTGCCCTAAATAGACAAAGGCATCCGCAGGAATACGCACCTGCATATCCACCTGCCTGTCGTCGAAATTCAGCACCATCAGCAGCGTCTCATTCCCCGACTTGCGGATATAAGCAAACTGCTCATGCTTGTTGAAGCCCTCGCCCTGCGCATACACGATATCGTACATCTGCCCCTCCGCAATCGCCTGATTATCACGCGCCAACGTCAGCAGCCTACGGTAGAACTCGCGCACCTCTTTCTGCTCTTCGCTCAAGCCCGCACCGTCGAACTTACCTTTGTTCGCCCATGCCTGTTGCGACTTCACGCCCCAGTAGTCGAATATCGTCGTCCTGCCGTCCACGCCGGAGAAGCCTTCCATATCCATGCCTTTCTCGCCCAGTTCCTGCCCTGAGTAAATCAGCACGGGATTCCGGAAGAGCGTTGCCGCCACTATCATCGCCGGCTCTGCGCACGCGCCGCGACCGCAGAAGAAACCGCTGGCGATACGCTGCTCGTCGTGGTTCTCGAGGAAGTACAACATCCTGTCCAGCATATCACCCGCCGCAAACCACTGCTGCGTGATACCTTCCACTGCCCAGTTCTTGCTCGTTACGCCGCGCAGGTAATCATACATCCCCACCTTGTCATACAAGTAGTCAAAGCCCGCGTTCATATAGGCGCGATACAGCCCGGGGTTGTAACACTCGCCTATAAACTGCACCTCAGGGTATTGCTCCTTCACCTGCCCTATCGCCCACGGAAAGAACTCCACAGGCACCATCTCCGCCATGTCCACACGGAAAGCATCCACTTTCTTCCCTGCCCAGAAGAGCAATATATCGCGCATCTTCACCCACGTATTCGGAATCGGAGAGAACTGCTTCTCTCCACCGCCTTGGTAGAACACGCCGTAGTTCAGTTTCACGGTCTCGTACCAGTCGTTGCGCGAGGGGTGCGCTGTGAAGCAGTCATTACCCGTCGCCTTCGCGGGGTACTCCTCGTAGCCCGTCGCCTCGAAGTCCACAGGCGCGAAACGTTCGCCGGGGATATAGTAGAAGTTGTTGAGCGGCGAGAATGCCCACTCAGGATTATCGTCTTCGCCCAAGTCGCGCACGCCCGCAGGCTTGCACAGCGACTTATATTCGCGCGCCACATGATTCGGCACAAAGTCTATCACCACCTTCAGCCCCGCCTTATGTGTCCGCGCCACCAGCGCCTCAAACTCCGCCATGCGTTTGCTCTCGTCTTTGGCAAGGTCAGGGTCCACATCATAATAATCGGTTATCGCATACGGGCTGCCCGCCAAGCCTTTCACTATCGAAGGCGTGTTGCGCTCCGCCGTGGCATGCCTAATCACGCCCGTGTACCACACATGCGTAGCACCCAAATCACGTATCGACTTGAGCGCTTTTGTGTTGATATCGGCAAACTTACCGCAGCCGTTCACTTCGCGCGACCCGTTATGCTGCCGCGTCTCGTTCATATTGCCAAACAACCGTGGCAACAACTGATAAATAATCGCTTTCACTACTAATAAGGTTTTAGTTATGGGTTTAAGTTCTCTCTAATAGGTATCTCAAAAAGTATGCCAAACAGCAATCAAGACTGTCTTACGAGTTCCAAGAAGCATAGCCATTGGGGACGCCCCGACTATCGGGACGGGCGTTTTGAAACAAAACGAAAAGATTTGCATTGATTTTTCACCCAAATATAGTTTAATGTAAATTCGATATAGGAGAATACTTTCAACATTCAAAAACTAATTTGGTTTTTGGTAATAAATTAATGGTGAATGCTTGCATCCCGACTTGTCGGGATTACACGTTAATTATATGTTAAAGAAAAAATATCTGGATAATTTTTGGAAATTTTTGTTGAAATAAAAATTCGTAATCGTTTTGTTGTATTGAGTTCGTGTTAAATCAAAAGAGACTGTCTAACTATATTGGTTAGACAGCCTCAATCGTTCTGCAAATTATACCAGCGCCTCGGTATCCGAAGCAATCATCAACTCTTCGTCGGTCGGAATCACGCAAACGGTTACCTTGCTGTCCGGCGTAGAAATCACGCGCTCCACACCTCGGCAGTTGTTCGCCTCCTCATCCAGCGTAACGCCGAGGAACGACAGCCCCTTCACAATCTCCGCGCGGATGAACGCATCGTTCTCGCCGATACCGCCCGTAAACACTAGTATATCAATACCGTTCATCGCAGCCGCATAAGCGCCCACGTACTTCTTCACGCGGTAGATAAACATCTCGCGTGCGAGGTTTGCACGGTGGTTGCCCGCCTTGATAGCCGCGTCTATATCGCGTGCGTCGCTCGACACGCCGCTCACGCCCAGCAAGCCCGATTTCTTGTTCACAAGGTTGTTAAACTCAGCCGTCGTCAGACCCTCTTTGTCCATGATATACGTAGCCGCGCCGAGGTCAAGGTCGCCCGCGCGAGTACCCATCACCAGACCTTCCACAGGCGTCAGACCCATCGACGTATCCACCGACTTACCGTTCAGCACTGCCGCGCACGAACCGCCGTTGCCGATATGCGCTGTTACCACCTTCTTCTCTGCCGCGTTCACGCCCAAGAACTCGCACACGCGCGCACTCACATATCTATGGCTCGTCCCGTGGAAACCGTAGCGACGAATCGCATATTTCTCGTACAACTCATAGGGCAGCGCATACATGTACGCATAGTCGGGCATCGTCTGATGGAAAGCCGTGTCGAACACCGCCACTTGCGGCACGCCCGGCAGCGTCTTCTCTATCGCGTCAATACCTTTCAGGTTGGCGGGGTTGTGCAGCGGAGCCAACTCGGCGCACTTCACAATCATATCCTTCACCTCTGGCGTGATAACCACCGACTGGTTGAACTTCTCGCCGCCGTGCACCACGCGGTGTCCCACTGCCTCAATCTCTTTCAGGTCTTTGATACACCCAATCTTCTCGTCCACCAGCGTGTCCAGTATCAACTGAATACCCACCGTATGCTCCGGCATCTCTTTCTCGATAACCACTTTCTCGCCGTTGGGCAATTTCACTTGCAGGAACGAATCGGGCAAACCGATTTTCTCCACGCCGCCTTGCGCCAACACGCTATGGTCAGCCATCTCGAACAATTTATACTTTATACTGCTACTTCCGCAGTTCAATACCAATACTTTCATGTCTTTTAATTATTTAAGGATTAACTTCTTTTATGGATTAACTTCTTTCTTATCCTCTTCTGATAAATTAGGGTAATGATACATAAATCAAGGTAATGATACACAAGTTGACCTATATTGTTTTCCTAACACAAGCCCCGAAGGGGCAACATACACGAGTTACCTATATTGTTTTCCTAACACAAGCCCCAAAGGGGCGACATACACGAGTTACCTATATTGTTTTCCTAACACAAGCCCCAAAGGGGCGACATAATCTAGCGTAGGGGCTCGCCCCTACGTACTCAGGGAACACTAAATGCAAGCCCCGAAGGGGCGACATAACTCAATTTTGAATCTCTGGGTTAACATGTATCTCATTACCTAAACTGATTCAGTCTTTCAGCGCGTCAGCGGTCGGACAGCCGCAGGCGGTCTCTTACCCTATCGCCTGATTAGCCGTGATAATCACCATTTGCACGATATCCTGCACCTTGCAACCGCGGCTCAAGTCGTTCACCGGAGCGGCGATACCTTGCAGAATCGGACCTACCGCGTCGGCACCCGAGAAGCGCTCCACCAGTTTGTAACCGATGTTGCCTGCTTGCAGGTCAGGGAACACCAGCACATTCGCCTTGCCTGCCACAGGCGAACCCGGAGCCTTCGTCGCAGCCACTTTCTCTATCAGCGCCGCGTCTGCCTGCAACTCGCCGTCGATGTCCAACTCCGGAGCCAACTCCTTCGCGATACGCGTTGCCTCCACTACCTTATCCACCAACTCATGCTTAGCCGACCCCTTCGTCGAGAACGACAGCATAGCCACTTTCGGCTCAAAGCCGCCCAGCGCACGCGCCGTCTCCGCCGTCGAGATGGCTATCTGCGCCAACTGCTGTGCATCGGGATTCGGGTTAACCGCACAGTCGGCAAACACGAGGAAACCGTCCTCGCCCAACTGCTTGGCAGGCGTGAACATCAGGAATGCGCCCGACACTATCGACACACCCGGCTTGGTCTTCAGTATCTGGAATGCAGGACGAATAGTGTCTGCCGTCGTACCGCGTGCACCGGCCAACTCGCCGTCTGCGTCGCCGTTCTTTATCATCAGGCAGCCCAGATACAGCGGGTCTTGCGCTTTCTTCGCGGCCTCTTCCTCGGTCATTCCTTTCGACTTGCGCAACTCATACAGCAGGTGCGCATACTCCGCCATCTTCGAGTCGTGCTTCGGGTCGAACAGCGTCGCCTCTTCGATGTGCTCATACCCCTTCTCTGCGGCCATCTGACGGATAGTCGCAGGGTCGCCAATCAGTATCAGTTTGGCAATCTTATCACGCAGGATAATGTTCGCTGCCTCCAATGTACGGGGCTCATCCCCCTCCGGCAGCACAATGCGCTTTTGGTTTTGCTGTGCGCGCTCCAGCATCTGTGCAAGTATGTCCATAATATATAAAAGGTTAAATAAATAAGTTCAATATAAGCAAACCTTTTCAGCAGTCAAAAGCTAAACTTGTCCCGACCTGTCGGGATTTGGTTTTTGGTAATGAATTAATGATTAATTACATGGAAATTACATGTTAAAGAAAACATATTTGAATAATTTTCGGAAATTTTTGTTGAAATACAAGAGTCATCGTTTGTCAATGTGTTATGTTTCTTGTTTCAAGGTCGCGTTAAACAAACCGCCGACTGCCTATTCCAAATCCGCTGCAAAGTTACAAAAAAAATTCCACCCCTGCAAGCCCTTTCACAAAAAAAAGTAAAATTTCCCCGGTCCCCCGTCCGCCGCTTTCCCCCGCCGCCCCGTCTCCCTGCCGTCTCCCCGCCGTCTCTCGCCCGTCTTCCCCCTTCCTGCACCCCGTCTCTATCGGCATTTCCTGCCGCCAAACAGCCCCTTTCTACGAGACGTTTA
>JBJECJ010000110.1:0-2243 GCA_051870955.1 Paludibacteraceae bacterium
TTGCCCTCGGCGCCGTCCTCGCCGCCGAATGGCTAAAAGGCAAAACCGGCTGGCACACCATGGAGGAAGTACTTGATTTGACAATTTGACAATTTACTATTTTTACAATTGCCATGCGGCGCAGAATGGTAAAATCGTAAAATATAAATAGTCTGATAGTAAATTGTAAAATTGTAAATTGTAAAATTGTAAAATAAAACTATGACATTCAAGCAAAGAATACAATCCGTTACCACCAAAGGCTGGGTAGCGTGCGGCGTGTGGAGCGCTGTCTATATCGCATTCATCATCTGGGTAGCCTGCGGCGACCCGCGTCAGGGACACGGCGACTGGGCAAGCCTCGGATGGCTCGCGCTGCTGCCGATTATTATGGATATGTTCACCACCAAGTATATCCCCTGGAACTGGTGGCATAAGTACAAACCCGTCAGCAAAGAAGAAGCCGCAGAGGGCAAGACCAATCCCCATGCGAATAGCACTATCTACACCATCATGTCGTGGGTAGACGCTATCCTCTTCGCGCTCATCGCAGTGTATTTCATCAACCAATACATCTTCCAGAACTACCAGATTCCGTCCAGTTCCTTGGAGAAGAGCCTGCGCGTGGGCGATTTCCTCTGCGTGAGTAAGATGAGTTACGGTGCGCGCGTGCCCAACACGCCGCTCTCCATGCCCCTTGTACAGCATACTTTCCCCAACTGGCTCGGCGGCGGCAAGAGTTACATCGAACGCCCGCAGTGGGGCTACAAACGCCTTGCCGGCTGGGACACGCCCGAGAAAGGCGACATCGTGGTCTTCAACTTCCCCGCGGGCGATACCGTCTGCTCAAAGATGCAGAACCCCGACATTTACAGCCTTCGCCACTACTACGGTGAGCGCACCGTGGAGCAACGCAAAGACATCTTCGGTGACATCCTAACACGCCCTGTGGACAGACGAGAGAACTACGTGAAGCGCTGTGTGGGCACACCGGGGGACTCGCTGCAAATCATTGATAACGTGATATATGTGAACGGCGTAGCCGAACCCGAGCGCGAAGGCGTGCAGTTGAACTACTACGTGCAGACCGACGGACATATCCTGAGCAATAGTTACTTGGAGAAGATAGGTATCTCGAAAGACGACCGCAAGATGCCGGAGCCGGGTGTGTACCATTTCCCGCTGACGCAGGCAATGAAAGCCGAGTTGGAGAAGAACCCCCATGTGCTCGCTATCTTGCTCGAACCTGAGCAGCAGGGAGGAGACGTTTATCCGCTGGGGCATAACACATGGACACGCGACAACTACGGACCTATCTACATCCCTCGCCGCGGCGAGACCATCACCATCACCGAGGAGAACTACTGGCTCTACAAGCGTATCGCCGATGCCTACGAGCACAAACCGATGGCGATAGGCGAGCCTTATACCTTCGATATGGACTACTACTGGATGATGGGCGACAACCGCCACAACTCCGCCGACAGCCGCTATTGGGGTTTCGTCCCCGAAGACCATATCGTGGGGCGCCCGCTCTTCGTTTGGCTCAGCATAGAGAAGGACAAACCGTGGTTCAAGGGGCATATCCGCTGGAATAGAATAGGCATGAACGCACGGAGATGATTACCCTGCCCACTGCATATTTAGCCCCCGAGGAATGGTATCGCATTTGGTGCAAACACTGGGGACGTAGGCGTCTCGCCTGCGGGAGCGCACTTGGTGAGGAGGTTGGTTGCCAAATAGAGGTGATGGAGAGTTTCCCCAAGCAGACCTACCGCAATCGTTGTACCATCACCACCCCCGATGGACCGCTCACGCTCACTGTGCCGGTGAAACACAGCGAACGCAAGCAACTCACGCGGGATGTGGAAATCAGTTACCAAAAGAATTGGCAACACCAGCATTGGATAGCCCTCGTGAGTGCCTATAAACGCACACCCTATTTTGACTACTACATGGACTACTTCCGACCCTTCTATGAGAAAGAAACGAAGTTTCTCCTCGACCTCAACGAGGGTCTGCACGAAGTGATACAAGCCCTAATGGAGAATCGGCAACCGCAGGCGACCAATCTAAAAAACTCCCCCGCACCGCTTGCGGGGAGGGGGGCAGGGGGCGGGGAAAAAGAAGATAGTAAGAGTATCATAAGTATCACACTTCCCCACACCACCGACTGGCAGGCGCAAGACCTCGAATCCTGCTTCGGTAACGGCATGAGTATATTAGACAAACTGATGGAATACGGTCCCGAGACGATAATGAAG
>JBJECJ010000110.1:2343-25286 GCA_051870955.1 Paludibacteraceae bacterium
CGGCATGAGTATATTAGACAAACTGATGGAATACGGTCCCGAGACGATAATGAAGATTTGATACTGCAACCATGAAAAGCACGGAATGGCGAACAACACAACATTAAGTGCTTTTAATGATATGAAAACAATTGATTGGAAACATCTGACTTTCTCGTACACAGAGTGTTCGAAGATGGTGCGCTGCTCGTTCAGAAACGGACAGTGGGGCGAGGTTACGGTAACCTCCGATTTCTACATCTCTATCCATGCGGCGGCTACTGCCTTGCAGTACGCGCAGCAAGCCTTCGAGGGGCTGAAAGCCTTCCGCGGCGTGGACGGCAAAGTGCGTATCTTCCGCCCTGTGGAGAACGCACGCCGTTTGCAAGACTCAGCGCGTTCCATGTATATGCCGCCCTTGTCGGAGGAGAAATTCATCGAGGCGATAACCCTCTGCGTGGACGCCAATCAAGACTATATCCCGCCTTACGGCACAGGGGCTACGCTCTACCTGCGTCCAATCATGATTGGCACCACGCCCAAGGTGGGTGTTGCGCCTGCGCAAGAGTTTGAGTTCATGTGCTTGGCAACTCCTATCGGACCCTATTTCCCCGCGGGCTTCGGCACTACGCCTTTTATCATCAACCGCCGTGTGGACCGCGCGGCTCCCTTTGGCACGGGGCAATACAAGGTGGGAGGCAACTACGCCGCTTCTTTCCGCGCCACCGAGCCTGCCCACGAGCAGGGGTTAGGTGTGCTCTTCCTCGACTCGAAGGAGCATAAGTACATTGACGAGTGCGGCGGAGCCAACTTCTTCGGAGTGCGCAATGGCGTGTATGTTACGCCCAAGAGCGACAGCATATTGCCCAGTATCACCAACCGCAGCCTGATGACCCTCTGCGAAGACCTGCATATCCCTCACGAGGAGCGTCAGATACCGGTGGAGGAACTGCGCCTCATGCAAGAGGCTGCCTCCTGCGGCACGGGTGCCGCTATCTCGCCTATCTCGCGTATCATCGACCCCGACATGAGCAAGATATACGACTTCGGCATCACCCCCGGTCCCGTCTGCTGCCAACTCTACCATGCTCTCCAGGACATACAGTTCGGCAGAGCAGAAGACACCCACGGCTGGAACCTGCTGCTTGAGAACTGCTAAAATACTGGGGACGCAGGCGTCCCGCCTGCGGTGGAAATAAATCGTAAATCGTAAACAATAAATACTTTATCTTATGTTCGAGAATCAACCAAAAGGCTTGTTTGCATTGGCATTAGCCAACACAGGCGAACGTTTCGGCTACTACACGATGTTGGCCGTCTTTGCGCTCTTCCTGCGCGCTAATTTTGGACTGGACGCTACCGCAGCCGGTCAGATTTATGCCGGATTTCTGGCATTAGTGTATTTCTTGCCGCTCGTGGGCGGTATCCTTGCCGACAAGATTGGTTACGGTAAGTGCGTTACCATCGGTATTGCCGTGATGTTCTTGGGCTATGTGCTGCTGGCGCTCCCGCTCGGCGGCGTGGACAACGGAAGTATCGTGCTGCCGATGGTGGTGATGTTTGCCGCGCTGGTGCTGATTAGCGTGGGCACGGGTCTCTTCAAGGGCAACCTGCAAGTGATGGTGGGCAACCTCTACGACGACCCGAAGTACGCTGACCGTCGCGACTCCGCTTTCTCGCTCTTCTATATGGCAATCAATATCGGTGCGATGTTCGCACCTACTGCTGCCGTGAAGATTATGGAGTGGGCACAGACGAGCCTCGGCGTGAGCGTGAACGACTCCTACCACTTTGCGTTTATGGTAGCATGTGCGTCGCTCATTCTCTCTATCATTATCTACTACGCTTGCCGTCCTTGGTTCAAGCATGTGGAGAACTCCGCTAAGCAGGCGGCTGCTACGGGGGCGAAAGTGGAGGAACTCACACCCGAGCAGACCAAGAAACGTATCGTTGCGCTCTGCCTTGTCTTCGCGGTGGTTATCTTCTTCTGGATGGCATTCCACCAGAACGGACTCACCCTCACCTATTTCGCCAATGAGTTTGTCAACCCGACTTCTACGGGCTTGCAAGTGATGGCATTCGACATCATCAACCTTGTGATGATTGCCATCATGGTCTATGCACTCTTCGGCTTGTTCGACAAGAAAGCATCCGGCAAGAGCAAAGGTATCTGGGGCGGCGTGCTGGCAGCGGCTGTGGCTGTGCTTGTTTACAAGTACTTCAACCGTCCCGAGGAAGTAGCAGTGTCGGCTCCTATCTTCCAGCAGTTCAACCCCTTCTATGTAGTTGCCCTCACGCCTATCTCGATGGCTATCTTCGGCGCACTAGCGAACCGCGGCAAAGAGCCGTCTGCACCTCGCAAGATTGCCTACGGTATGGTGGTTGCCGCGGCTGCGTATGCTATCATGGCGATTGGCTCTATCGGACTCAACAGCCCCGATGTGCAGGCTACGCTGGGCATTGCCGACAAGACCTTCTGCGATGCCAACCTCTTGATTGGCACCTACCTCGTACTTACCTTTGCCGAGTTGTTGCTCAGCCCGATGGGTATCTCCTTCGTTACTAAGGTAGCACCTCCCAAGTACAAAGGTATGATGATGGGCGGCTGGTTTGTTGCCACTGCGGTCGGCAACTATCTGGTCAGCATTGGCGGTAACCTGTGGGGCAGCATGCCGTTGTGGGCAGTATGGAGCGTGTTCATCGCCGTATGCCTCGTTGCCGCTATCTTCATGTTCTCCATGATGCGCAAATTGGAAGACGCTACGAAGTAATCCGAACAATAGGAAACAAGAATCATGTCAGATTTTATTCAATCCTTAACCGATTATACCGCCTCTCTGGAGCAGCGTTTGTCTGCTCTGGAGAGCGCGCTGTCTGTGATGCAGACGCAATGGGCTGTGGCGCAGACCAAAGAGAGAGAGCAGGAGGCGGTGATTGCTTCGCTGGAGGCGAAAAACAATGTGCTGCAATCCTGTATCAGTGCGCAGGAGGAGCGTATCGCTACATTGGAAAAAGCCTTTGCGGATGGCGAGTGGGTAGAAATACCCGAAGAAATCCCGACCGAGGCAGAAGAGGAATCGCCTGCGGAGGAACTTGTTGCTGAGGCTGAAGAACCGATTGCGGAGGAGCCTGTTGCTGCGGAGGAATTGCCCGACGAAGAGGAAGTCTTTGTCGAGCAGGAGACTGCGGCAGAGCCCGAAGAGGAGGAACTACCGGCGGCTGAGGTGCTGCCTGCGGACGAAGAGAAAGTGCTGGCAGAAAGTGTTGCGGAAGAAGAGAAAGTGGAGGCTGAAAGTGTTGCACCAAAAGCAAACCTCTATGGCAAGCCCGTGGACGACATCAAGCAGGCGATAGCCTTGGGCGACCGTTTCCTCTTCCAACGCGAACTCTTCCGTCAGAATGTGGAATTGATGCAACGCACGTTTGCGGATATCAACGCGCTCCATTCCTTCGAAGAAGCCATTGCTTATCTCGACAAGCGTTTCGATTGGGACAAAGAGTCGAACACCTACGCCCTCTTCCTGACTGCGCTACACAGACGATTCGCTTAAGAAGATAAAGGACCGCTCACTACGTTCGCTACAAGATGAAGGATAAAAGACTGATGACCTTCGTCTATACGATTCTATTGTATCTTTCATCCTTTATCCTTAATCCAAACAAATATGCTCTATATTGTTCCCACGCCGGTTGGTAACTTGGAGGACATCACCTTGCGCGCGCTGCGCGTGCTCAAAGAGGTGAGCCTTATCTTGGCGGAAGACACACGCACGTCTTCCGTCCTGTTGAAGCACTACGACATCCACACGCCCCTGCGCTCGCACCACAAGTTCAACGAGCACGAGACCTGCGGCGCGTTTGCCGACATGGCGGCGACGCAGGACATCGCCCTCATCTCCGATGCGGGCACGCCTTGTATCTCCGACCCGGGGTTCATGCTGGCGCGGGCATGCGTGGAGCGCGGTGTGGAGGTGCAGTGCCTGCCCGGTGCTACGGCGTTCGTGCCCGCCCTCGTGGACAGCGGGTTGCCCAACGACCGTTTCTATTTCGAGGGCTTCTTGCCGCAGAAGAAAGGTCGGCTCACGCGCTTGCAGATGCTGGCGGAGCAGGAGCACACGATGATTATCTACGAGTCGCCTTTCCGTTTGGTGAAGACGCTCGAGCAGTTGGCGGAGCATCTCGGCGAAGACCGTCGTGCGAGCGTCAGCCGCGAGATAAGCAAACTGCACGAGGACACGCAGCGCGGCACCCTTGCAGAACTCGCCGCGCATTTCAAGCAGATGCCTCCCAAAGGCGAAATAGTCCTAATCGTAGCAGGAAAAGATGGCAAATAGTTCTATGAAAATCTTGGCGAAGGAGACCGCTATCTACGGGCTTTCGTCTATCATCGGCAAGTTCCTCAACTGGCTGCTGGTGCCGCTCTACACCTACGTCTTGGCACAGCAGTCCGACTATGGAATTGTAACGAACCTCTACGCATGGACGGCGTTGCTGCTGGTCATCCTCACCTACGGCATGGAGACAGGGTTCTTCCGCTTTGCGAACAAGGAGGGCGCACACCCGAACACGGTCTATGTTACGGCGATGGTGTCGCTCTTCACCACTTCGTTGCTCTTTGCCGTGCTCTGCTGCGTCTTCCGCCATCCTATCGCCGATGCGCTGGGCTACCCCGACCATAGCGAGTTCATCGCGTTGCTGAGCATCGTGGTGGCGATGGACGCTTTCGCCTGCATTCCCTTTGCGTACTTGCGCTACAAGCGTCGCCCGTTGCAGTTTGCGGCGCTCAAACTGCTGTTCGTGTTCCTGAATATCCTGCTCAACCTCTTTTTCCTGGTGCTGTGTCCGAAGATACAGGACGCGGCGTGGGTGGCGCCGTGGTACACCCCTGACTACGGCGTGGGCTATGTGTTTGTGGCGAATATCTTGGCGACGGGCATTCAGACGCTGTGCCTGCTGCCGTATATCTTGGAGCCGATGAGGCGACCCTCTAAATCCCCCTTAAAGGGGAACTTGATAGCAGGAATTGGTGTGCCTCTTTTCTCGTTTTCGTTGCTGAAAGATATGCTCCGCTACTCGCTGCCGTTGCTGGTGCTGGGCGTGTGCGGAATCATGAACCAGACGCTCGACCGTATCCTTTTCCCCTTCCTCTACACCGCCGCCGACGCGCAGGCGCAACTCGGAATCTACGGCGCGTGCTTCAAGGTGGCGATGGTGATGATGATGTTCACGCAAGCGTTCCGCTATGCCTACGAGCCGTTTGTGTTTGCGAAACACAAGGACAAGCAGTCGGTGGAGGCGTATGCCGATGCGATGAAATACTACATCCTTTTCTCTTACCTCATCCTGCTCGGCATGGTTTTCTACCTCGACCTGCTCAAGTACATCATCGCTCCGACCTACTGGGAAGGGCTGAAGATTGTGCCAGTGGTGCTGTGGGCGTACATCTTCCAAGGGGTGTATTTCAACCTCAGTTTCTGGTACAAACTGACCGACAAGACGCAGTACGGCGCCTATTTCTCGCTCATCGGGGTGGTGATAACCTTTGTCTTGCAGGTCATCTTCGTGCCGCGCGTGGGCTACATGGCTTCGGCGGCGAGCAGCGCAGTGTGCTACTTCGTCATCATGTGGCTGTCGTATCTCGTGGGGCGGAAGTACCTCACTATCCCGTATGATTTTAAGAAAATAGGTACATATACGTTGATTACCCTGCTCCTGCTCGGGCTGTTTGCGCTTGTGGCACACTTTTTGCCGACATGTCCTTGGGCAAAAATGGGAGCGGGAACCGTCCTACTCCTTATATATATAGGGGCAGCGTGGAAAATAGACCTCCGAAGCCTATTTTCCAAATAGGTTCCTCCCCGTCCGGAAAATAATTGTAAAATAGTAAATTGTCAAATTGTCAAATAGAATATGTTTAGTGGAATTGTAGAAACTATGGCTCAGGTCGTGAAGATAGAGACCGAGCAGACCAACAAGCATTTCACGCTCCGTAATCCGTATTCGGAGCCGCTCAGTATTGACCAGTCGATTGCGCACAACGGCGTGTGCCTCACGGTGGTGAAGATAGAGGGCGACCTCTACACCGTCACGGCAATGCAGGAGACGCTCAACCGTTCCAACCTCGGGGGACTGAAAGAGGGCGATTGGGTGAACGTGGAGCGCTCGATGTTGCTCAACGAGCGGCTGGACGGGCATATCGTGCAGGGGCATGTGGACCAGCCGGCACGCTGTATCGAGGTCAAGGAGACGGACGGCAGTTGGTACTATCGCTTCGAGTATGACTCCCGCAAGGAGATGATTCAGCGCGGCTAT
Organism: Paludibacteraceae bacterium; assembly: GCA_051870955.1. Lineage (GTDB taxonomy): Bacteria > Bacteroidota > Bacteroidia > Bacteroidales > Paludibacteraceae > Colicola. The sequence goes on from JBJECJ010000110.1 coordinate 8,635, forward strand.
TTCTGCGTGGATAAGGGCTCTGTGTGTATCAACGGCGTGAGCCTGACCGTTTGCGAGCCCGATGTGCAGGGCGACAAAGGCTACGTGTCGGTCTGCATCATCCCCTACACCCACGAGTACACCAACTTCAAGTACATCGAAGTGGGGACGGTTGTCAACCTCGAGTTCGACATCCTCGGCAAGTACATCGCCCGCATGCAGCAACTGCTATAGGACGCTTCCAGCCTCTAATCCTTCCTGTTCCTTGCGAGGGCTTTTGGCACCTGCTCGCTTTGCTCGCGAGATAGGGAAGGATAAGAACGGAGGTGCGATAATTGATGGCTAATTATATGATAATTAATGTAATAAGGTAAGTACTCCAATGGAAAAGTTATCTTGTCCTTTTGTACCTAATTTCCTCCTCGGGATGGCAGGGGGAATCCAGTATCTGAAACTCAAATCCGTCTCCCGCAATCCCCGCAAGGCGAGCGAGCAGACGCTACGTGCCATCCTGACCTATGCCAAAGACACCGAGTATGGGCGTGAACATGGTTTCGCCGACATCCTCCAAGCCAAGACCGACACCGAACTCTACGCCCGCTATCAGCAGGCGGTGAAGCCCAACGACTACGAAGACCTGCGCCCCTACGTGGAGAAGCACAAACACGGCGCGGAGAGTATCCTCTTCCCGGGCAAGCCCGTGATGTACGCCACCACCTCGGGCACGACCTCCGAACCCAAGTGGATTCCTATCACCAAGGAGTACCTGAACAACGTGTATGGCAAGATGACCAAGGTGTGGCTCTTCAACTTCATCAAGAACCGCCCGAAGGTCTATGCCGGCAAGATTGTGTCCATCGTGGGCAAGGTGAAGGAAGGCGAAGCGCCCGACGGCACCTTCTTCGGCTCCGTGTCGGGCGTTACCCAGCGCGACTGCCCGAAGTTCGTCAAGAAACTCTATGCCTCGCCCGCGTCGGTCTTCTCGATTGAAGACTACACGGCGCGCTACTACACCCTCATGCGTATGGGCATTGAGCGCAATGTAACCCTGATTGTTACCGCCAACCCGTCCACCATCGTGGAGATGCAGAACAACGTCAACGAGTTCTACGACGACTATTGCAATGATATTGAGCACGGTACGCTCAATGCGTCGCTCAATATCCCGCAGTGGATACGCGACGACATCCGGCCCTACCTCAAGCCCAATCCCGAGCGCGCTGCTGAACTGCGTGCGCTCAAAGCCAGATACGGCACCGTGCTGCCGAAGCACTACTGGCGCGACTTGCAGATTCTCAACACGTGGAAATGCGGCAATACAAAGGTCTATCTCGACAAGTTTGCCGACTCTTTCCCCGAGGGGATGTTGCACCAAGAGTTCGGCTATTTCTCGTCGGAGTGCCGCTTCGGACTGGTGCTGGACGACACCAACAACACCGTCCTCTTCCCCCATTTCCACTACTACGAGTTCATCGCCGAGGAGGACTTAGACAATCCTAATCCCCGTTTCCTCCAACTGCACGAGTTGCAGAAAGGCAAACGCTACTGCCCATTCGTAACGACCATGGCAGGGCTCTATCGCTACAACATGAACGACCTTGTCGAGGTGGGCGATTTCTTCGAGCAGACGCCGACGGTGCACATGATTCAGAAGGTCAATGGTATCGTTACCATCACGGGCGAGAAACTCCATGAACGTCAGTTCATTGCCGCAGTCCGCGAGGCGGAGCAACGCACCGGACTGAAGACGCAGTTCTTCATCGGCTTTGCCAACCTCGAGAAGTCCAACTACGACTTTATGTACGAGTTCGCTGAGCCGACTACTCCGCAGGAGCAGGCGGAGGAGTTCACCCGCGTGGTGGACGAGGTGCTGAAGGAGATGAACATCGAATACAAGGCAAAGCGCGACTCGTTCCGTCTGAAAGAGCCCGACACGAAGCGCATGGTGCCACAGTCGTTTGAGCAGTTCAAGGCGCGTTGTATTGCCGAAGGTGCTCGCGACGGACAGTTCAAACTCCAACTCCTCATGCAGGACGACAACCGCCACGGCAAGTTCCTTGACCTCGTGGTGAAGTAAATAACGTGAACTCGAAATAAGGACACATATACGGCAATTATTTTATTTCGACAAAAATTTCCAAGAATTGTTCGGAACTTGTCCCGACCTGTCGGGATATTTTTTCTCTTTAACATATAATTTCCGTTAATTATTCATTAATTATTCATTGCCAAAAACTAAATTAGTCTTTGACTGATGAGATAGGAAGGCTTATATTGAGTTCAGGTTAAAAGATTCTCTTTGTTTTTCCTACCCCGCACTGCCGCTCTTTTGAGCCGCTGTGCGGGGTATTTGTATGCTATTTATCCCAAAAGTACCGAACGAAACGCCCCAAAAGTACCGAACGATTTGCCCCAAAAGTGCCGAACGGAATGCCCCAAAAGTACCGAACTAAATGCCCCAAAAATACCGAACGGAATGCCCCAAAAATGCCGAACGAAATAAAGAAATGTGCTGATTTATTTGGAGATATAAAAAAAAAGCAGTACCTTTGCAGACGATTACAAAAAGGAGGTGAATATGCAGTACAAAAAACGTACCGGCGATGAGCAGTTGCGGGAGCGTCTGAACGCTTTCGGTGCAGTGTTGATAGAGGGCCCGAAGTGGTGTGGCAAGACCACCACAGCGGAGCAGATGGCGAAGAGCGTCATCAAGTTGCAAGACCCCGACAGGCGCGAGGAGTATCTGCTGACGGCGCGCACCAAACCTTCCTTGCTTTTGGCGGGCGACAATCCGCGCTTGATTGATGAGTGGCAAGACGCACCGCAGATATGGGATGCGGTGCGCACGGCAGTGGATGTGCGGGCACAAGAGGGACTGTTTATTCTCACGGGGTCGAATACGGTGGATAAGAAGCAAATCCTGCACTCGGGCACGGGGCGTATCTCGCGCATGCAGATGTTGCCGATGAGCCTGTGGGAGTCGGGGGAGTCGTCGGGCGAAATCAGCCTGCGGCAGCTCTTTGATGACCCTGCATACGACATTGACGGTTGCCGCTCCGACATGGAGGTGGAAGACCTGATTTTCGCGGCATGCCGCGGCGGGTGGCCTGCTACCTTACGCATGCGAGATGATAAGTCAAAACTGATGGTGGCGAAAGACTATGTGGCTACGCTCTGCAAGGAGGATATGTGGCGCGTGGATGGTGTGCAGCGGGACGAGAAACTGACGCATATGATTCTGCGTTCGTATGCACGCAACATCTCCACCTTGGCGAAGAAATCCTCTTTGCTGGCGGATGTTACTGCCTCTGAGAATGTAACCTGCTCAATGGATACGTTCAGCAACTATCTTTCAGTGCTGGAGCGTTTGTTCGTGGTGCAGGATATGGACGCTTGGTGCCCTGCCATACGCAGCAAGACGACTATCCGTAGTGCGGTCAAACGCTGTTTCTGCGACCCGTCTATTGCTGTAGCGGCGTTGCAACTGACTCCGCAGGCGCTCTATACACAGTTGAAGACTTTTGGTTTCCTCTTTGAGCAGATGTGTATTCGCGACCTGAGAGCCTACACCCCCGATATCGATACGCATATCTCCTACTACCACGACCGATACGGACTGGAAGCAGATATAGTCCTGCACATGGCGGACGGACAATATGCGCTGATAGAGTGTAAGTTAGGCAGCAGGGATATAGACGATGGTGCTGCCCACCTGCTGCAACTGCAATCGCTTATTCGGAAACACAATGAGACGGAGCCGCAGGTGCCGATAGCCGAGCCTGCCTTGCTCATCGTGCTCACCGGCGGACAGATAGCCTACACCCGTTCCGATGGCGTCAAGGTAATCCCCTTGGCGACCCTCTGCCCGTAGGATTATCCCAAAAGTACCGAACGAAATGCCCCAAAAGTGCCGAACGATTTGCCCCAAAAATACCGAACGGGATGATGGAATAGACTGATTTATATAGAGATAGATTGAGAAGTGTTGCTATGTGGTTTTGCATAGAGAAACTACTTGCTAATCTAAGCCCCGAAGGGGCGACATAACTCAACAATTTCCCGAAACAATATACCGCATAGCCCCGAAACAAGAGCCCCCTTAACCTTGATGGCTAAGGGGACTTTTATGAGACTTAGTCATGCTTGCTCGTGGCAATAGTGGTTGAAGTTACCTAACACTTGTTCTATGTGGATTACTTCCGGACAAGCGTCCCAAGTGAAACCATTACCCATCAGATACCACTTACTGCGTTCTTTTACGGGCACTTTCTTGATGGACGGGAATGCAGAAATAGGCACTATAATCGCCCGTCCGTCCTCCAGTTGTACGGACATCTTTCCGCGTATAGGGAAAGATATGTTTCTAATTTTGGGAGTAACATCCCAATATCCCTCTATCCTTTCCATGGTTATTATTTTTTGATAGTTAATAGTCTAATCTTTTTCCCTGTCTTAAACAACCTCCATTGTTTCATCAGGTTATCCCTTTGGTCTGCCGCTATCTCTAATATCTGTTTCTGCTGTGTAGGTGTTAAGTCTCCCGGGTCAGCAATAGAAATCTCAGGCTCAAGCCAGATTTTACACAGTTTGTCAGTATCTCGTTTTCCAACATGGACATGCGCCCTATTTTCATAATAGTCGGTACCATAAAACAAGAATATCCATGTGATACGGGCTGTAATGTATAAAAGAACTTTGGGCATATACCACCGTCAATGTATAGACTACTTAATTTCTCACGCTCTCTTTGTGCGGCGTAGGTGCCAGGCGCGTAGTGCCGTTAGCATGGCGATGCAGCATAGCAATACCCACATGCCGTCGCCTACGGGAGTGATGTCTATGACGATATCGTCGGGGTCGTTACCCGGTCCAATACCTCCGCCCGGACCGGTTGGTGCCTTGTAGATGGGCGAGATATAGGCGGGTTCTTGCGCTACACCTGCGGACATGCTCTGCGCAGAGAACATGATGGTGTAGGTGTTGTTGTTCATCACCGCGGTGGATGAGAAACGCGGGTCAGAGTAGGGCGTTTCGATAGCGGGCATGGAAGAAGATACGGCAGGGTAAACACTCCGATTATTGTATGCGTTCCCCCCTGACACCGCAGGCGTGTAGTTTGCCGTCCCCGATGTTTGGTATAGTTGCGCTTGTGCAGAAAGGAGCCCTCCGCACAGTAGCAACGCAATGATGACTATACGTATTTTCATAGAATCTTACAGAACAATCTTTTGACTTTTACCTTCACTATATAGGATATAAATACCTTTCTCGAGCGGAATCGTTATCTCCTCCGTGCCTCCTGCCGAGGAATAGAGCAATGTGCCGCTGACGGAGTAGAGTTGGCAGGGCAGTCCGTTGAGGCGGAGTGCCAGTTCCCCTGCTCCTGTGCGGTAGGTGATGGCATTGGGAGCATGGGTCTCGGAAACGGATGTGGTGATGTCTCCGCTGCCTGTGTTCCCGTTGCTGCGACCGATACGCAAGGACATACGCATAGGTGCACTACTTATACCGCTACTCGGTTCTACTACATAGGGGAGCAGCCCAAACTCAAAGGGCTTCAGTGTAGCGGAAGACTGTCGGTTGAAGTCGTATTTAACGCTGTCCTTGCCATCTACGGTCTTGAGAGGAGTGCCGTCTTCGCCCGTCACAAGTGTTGCTCGGAAGATGTACATATCCGACACACTTTGGTTGTACACGCTGCTATTCCCCGATATTTGGAACTGTTTAGTAGCCTCAGGCTGCGAGTAGTCCGATTTCTTCAAGGTGTACTCCCCCGGTTTGGATTTGAAGATTATGTTCTTGCCGTCGAAATAACCGTTGGATGATATCTGTGGGAACTGTATTAGATAGGGAGTAAAGCCCTCCAGCGTGGTTGCTGTTGAGAAAGTGATGGTTGCCTCTTCTGCATTGGTAGTGTAGTACTCGTTAAGGTAGAAATAACCGCCATTCTCATGGTCATATGGATCATTGATATCGAAGTAGTATGGTTTGCCTTCATCTATCTCTTCCACCAACACGCTATCCACCTCAAATGGCAAATACAACGTTTGCCATACATCCATGTCGAATGTCCGGCTATAAGCAATGGAACTAACGGCCGTATCTCGTTCAAGAACAACTCCTTTTTTTAGAACGAAGGGCTTGCAGTCGTTTGTAATTTTGCTACTTAAATTTTTCCAATAGTCTGCTGTTTTATATGCTTCCGTGGAACCGCAAGGTACAATGAACTTGGAGGCAGAACCAAAGACTGGGTATTGGTCGGAAATTACTTGTGGTGGCGTGGAACCTCGAAAAATAACATTTGTAAGTTTATCGCAGCCTGTGAATACGGCTTTTCCTACTTTGGTTACGGTAGATGGAATAATCAACGTTTCAGTGAGATTGCTATTATTTGTGAAAGAACGTTCACCAATTATCTCAAGACCTTCATTTAATACAAGGGTTTTCATCTGTGAATTATCGCGGAAAGCATAACTACCGATATTTTGAAGTGTAGTGGGTGTTTTAAGAGTGGTAAAAACACAGCCAAAGAAACAACTATCTCCAATAAGTTTTATTCCCTCATTTAAAGTCAATGTAGATAATTTTTGACACATTAGGAATGCACAATTATTCACATACTTAACAGAAGAAGGTATAGTTACAGAAGTCAGGGTTTGCACACCATCAAATGCTCGATTTGCTATTGAAACGACATCCTTTGTTTGTCCATTGATTGTAACTTGCTCTTTAAATGCCAATTGCGAAGGCAATGTGTCATAGCCAACTACAATCATTCCTGTATCTGTGAGAGTATAATAAACATTTTCAATAAGATTAGTGCATGGGTCTACCAAGTTGAAATTACTCCAAAAGGCATTGTGCTTATATTCTAAAAATGTACCACACGGTATGGAAACAGTCGCCTCATCACAGGTAAAAGCGGTATAAATTCCATCAGGTATTACAATAGGTGGTGTCTGACTTAGTAGATGTATGTTAGCAATCTTATTACAATTGTAAAATGCGGCTTTACCAATGACTTGCAGTGTATGAGGAAACTCCACTATCCCATCTATATTGGAGGATGCCGTAAACGCACGTTCTCCTATTGACAGCAAATTTTCACCTAATGATGATATTGTTTTTAGTGAATTGCAATTTCTAAATGCAGCCATACCTATAGCCGTAATAGAAGAGGGCAAAGATAATTCTGTGATACTGGTGTGGTGAAAAGCACTATCTGCGACCTCTGTAACTGAATATGTGTTTTCCCCGATCTTGATATTAGCATGGAAATTATATTTTCCCACTATGTTTTTTTTGTATCCGACGATATGTGCTTCTGTTTCGTTTTTGCTTTGATATATAATGTTATCAATAATGGTCTCGCAATTACTTGATATATTTAAGTTTTCTGTGTAATAGGACTTCGTATACGCACTCACACTACCACAAGGCACATAAATAACGGCACCAACACCACCGCCGAATATGCTATCATACTGTATATCTTTGAGTACATCGCATGTAGGAGGGAGAGTAGACTGCATAAAAATGGTATCAAGTTTATTCAAACCGTAAAAGGCTGCATTTCCAATCTTTTGTATGGAACTTGGGATTATTAAATTCCCAGAAACGTTTGCGCACGCTGTAAACGCTCGTTCTCCGATAGATAAAACTCCATCGTTAAATAATATAGTTTGTAACTGATTACAATTTCTAAAAGAAGCCTTCCCAATAGATGCTAAATGCTTTGGGAAAACAAGACTAACGATATTCGTGTGGTGAAAAGCACTATCAACCACTGAAGTTACCAAATAATTTTTACCTAGAATTTTTACAGTATCAAGAAACTGTATGCTACCTTGAGGTGTCTGTCCATAACCCATAATTTGTGCTTCATTACCGATAATTTTATAGCAAACATTCTCCCTTTTTATTTCCGTCGAACTCACAAGATCTATTGATTCCCAATAGTATTTTTTTGCATATGTCATCAAACTACCGTCAGGTATGGAAACAATGGCATTTGTGCCTCCCCCGAAGATACTATCGTACTGGGTGTTTGTCATCTTTTGCGCTTCCACATCTTTCCCCATTATTTTGAAAGTATCTCTTGTAGTTAGATTAATCATACCTGAGAATGCTGCTGTTCCAATAAAAGTAACAGTAGAGGGGATAACAATATTCCCAGCTACTTTGGTTGTCTTGGTAAATGCACGATTGCCGATATGAATTAACCCTTCATTTAATGTTATTGATGTGACGTTACTAAACCCATAAAAACCCTTATCCTCAATAGTAGTAACGGCATATCCTTCTTCTCCATCCTTTGCAATGGATGGGATGATTATTGGAGCTGTGGATGTGTTGCTAATACCTTTCACCGACACTGTCTTTGCTTCAGCGTCCAACACAGTGAACTCCAAGTTTGAGTATTTGGGGTCAGGGTCTTGGAATGCGAATGCTGAGAGGGTAATGGTTAGTAAGAGTAGGGTTAAGAGACTATACCTTTTCATAATTATCAGATTTGCTTTGTTTGGTTGGGTGAGTGGATTGTGGGTTATGCAACGGGGTTGCGGGCTTCGTCGGGACGAATGACTTTCCGTCTTAGAAAAGTATGCACGCAGACGAACGGACACAATACACCATTCAGCGTGCAAAGTTACGACTTTTTTTTGATATGTGCAAATTTTTATTAGGACAATTTCGTTTTTTCTTTTGTTTGGTGTTTTTGGGTGGGATTGTTGCTGTTGTCTTGGTGGGGGTAATTTGTTCAGTTATGCCGCCCCTTCGGGGCTTGTATTGTAGGGGACTTGTTTACGTAGGGTTGCACCCTACGCTGTTTTATGTCGCCCCGTCGGGGCTTGTATTGAGGGGGATTTTTTACGTAGGGTTGCACCCTACGCTGCTTTATGTCGCCCCGTTGGGGCTTGCTATATCCTACGTATATCTTACGTATATCCTACGTATATCTTACGTATATCCTACGTAATTGACAGCATTCGTGCTGCATATACACAGAGGCTGCCTAACTTGAGCGGTTAGGCAGCCTCTTCGGTGTGTTGTTTATGGGAACGTTGGCTTAGTGTCTGCGGTCGAGGCGTGCGCCGTCGGCATCACCTCCGCGGAAGGGGCGTTCGCCACGGTCGGGACGGTCGGGACGAGGACCTCTGCGCTCTGGGCGGGGTCCGCGGTCGCCGTTTTCTCGCATCGGTCGCTGACAGCGGTCCTGCTCTACGTAGCCTTCGGGTTTGGGCTTCAGGGCTTTGGCGCTGAGACGGAACTTGCCCGTCTTCTCATCCACTTCGAGCAATTTGATACGTATCTTGTCGCCCTCGTGCAGCCCCGTCTCCTCCATGGTCTCGTAGCGTTTCCAGTCGATTTCGGAGATATGGAGCAAGCCTTCCTTGCCCGGCATGAACTCTACGAAGCAGCCGTAGGGCATGATGGATTTCACCGTTGCCTCGTACTCTTCGCCTACCTCGGGCAGCGCTACGATGGCTTTGATTTTTGCCACAGCGGCTTCCATAGCGGCACCGTTGTTGCTGGCTACCTCCACGCGACCACCTTCCTCTACCTCGTCGATAGAAACGACAGCGCCGGTCTCTGCTTGGATACCTTGGATAATCTTACCGCCGGGGCCAATGACTGCACCAATCATATCCTTCGGAATCATGAAGGTTACGATACGCGGTGCGTGCGGCTTGAGGTCGGGACGCGGAGCGGGCATGGTCTCGAGAATCTTGTCGAGGATATACATACGCGCTTGGTGTGCTTGCGCGAGCGCGTTCTCCAATATCTCGTAACTGAGTCCGTCCACCTTGATATCCATCTGGCAAGCGGTCAGACCGTCGCGGGTACCCGTGGTCTTGAAGTCCATGTCGCCGAGGTGGTCCTCATCGCCGAGGATGTCGCTCAGGATGGCGTATTTCGTGCCTTTGCACTCGGAGATAAGTCCCATAGCGATACCGCTGACGGGTTTCTTGATGGGTACACCGGCATCCATGAGGGCGAGTGTGCCTGCGCAGACGGTCGCCATAGAGGACGAGCCGTTGGACTCGAGGATGTCGCTCACCACGCGGATGCTGTAGGGGAAGTCGGCGGGAATCATGTTCTTCAGCGCGCGGCACGCCAAGTTACCGTGTCCTATCTCGCGACGACCTACGCCGCGTTGGGGCTTCGCCTCGCCGGTGGCGAAAGGAGGGAAGTTATAATGGAGCAGGAAGCGGTCGGAGCCTTGGATGAGCGCCTCGTCAATCATCTTCTCGTCGCGGCTGGTGCCGAGGGTGACGGTAGAGAGCGACTGGGTCTCGCCGCGGGTGAAGATACTGCTTCCGTGAGGTCCGGGCAGCGGGCTCACCTCGCACCAGATGGGGCGGATGTCGGTGGTCTTACGGCCATCGAGACGCTTGCCCTCGTCGAGCACGGCGCGGCGCATTGCCTCTTTCTCTACGTCGTGGTAGTAGCGGTCAACCATAGCGGCAACCTCGTCCACCTCAATGCCCAGCGCCTCGGCGCGGGATGCCATGTAGTCGGCTTTCTCGGTCTTGAAGTCCTCGCAGATTTGCGCGAACATCTCCTCGCGGTGGTGCTTGTCGGTGTCGGCGGCGGTAGCCTGCGCGTAGGCGCGGGTGTAGGAGAAGTCGTGCACCGCTTGGCGCAGTTCGTCGTCGTTCACCTCGTGGCAGTACTCGCGTTTCACGGTCTTGCCGTAAGCCGCCATCATCTCGTTCAGGGCGAGGCACTGGGGCTTGATAGCCTCGTGTGCGGCGCGGATAGCCTCGAGCATCACTGCCTCGGGCACCTCTTTCATCTCGCCTTCCACCATCATGATGTTGTCGTAGGTGGCAGCAACCATGAGTTCGAGGTCAGCGTTCTCGCACTGCTCGAAGGTGGGGTTGATGACCATCTCGCCGTTCACGCGCGCCACGCGCACCTCGGAAACGGGACCCTCGAAGGGGATGTCGGAGCATGCCAATGCGGCACCGGCAGCCAAGCCGGCGATAGACTCCGGCATGTCAATGCCGTCAGCCGAATAGAGCGTAACGTTTACGAAAGTGTCCGCGTGGTAGTTCGCGGGGAAGAGGGGGCGCAGGGCGCGGTCGATGAGGCGGGCAATCAGGATTTCATAATCCGACGCTTTGCCTTCGCGGCGGGTGAAACCGCCGGGGAAACGACCTGCCGAAGCAAATTTCTCTTTGTACTCCACGGTCAGCGGCATGAAATCCGTACCGGGCATTGCATCCTTTGCGGAGCATACTGTGGCAAGCACCATCGTGTTGCCGAGCGTCGCCATCACTGCACCGTCGGCTTGTTTAGCCAGTTTGCCGGTCTCCAGTGTGATGACTCGCCCATCGGGGAGAGCAATCTCCTTTCTTACTATATTCATTGGTTCAAAAAAGTGTTTTTGGGTGCCGTTTGCACCTCAGTTTGTTATAGACCACAAAAGTCGCCGCAAAGGTACTGCTTTTTTATGAGATATGCAAATAAATTTGCGATTTTTTGCGGATTCGTTGCTTTTGGGTGGGTTGGGGGAGGATGATTGTATCAAAATAGGAAACTCAGACCAATCCTGCCATATACATCGGCAGCATAATGGTCTCGCCGTCTCGCCGCAAATCTTTGGTATAGACCAAATATCGGTCGCTTACTCTCGAGGAGAACTTGCGACAAAACTCATCCAACGAGCGGTGCGTGTTGTAGCCTTCAGACTTGACCTCTATCGGATTTATTTTCGAGCCTTTGGAGCAGAGAAAATCCACTTCATAATTATGCTTGTTCCCGTCAGGGAATGTATAGTAGAACAGCCGATGACCTGCTGCCACCAACATCTGTGCCACCATGTTTTCATACACATACCCGAGATTGGCACTCAGACTGTCGTTCAAGAGTTTCTGGTAGATGGTATTCTCCGCAAAATCTTTGTCCCAAAATGCCAAGGTAACAAACAAGCCCGTATCTGCCATAAACATTTTGTACGCCGACCTGTCGGCAGAAAGGTCAAACCCTACATTCGGGTCGTTTGCATGGTAACTCACATTCACGGTTTTGCTGTCTTGCATCATGAAAATCAGGTTGTCCAACTGCTCTGCGCGGGTGCGGTCGATGACGGCATGCGGTCGGAAACGGTTTGCATTGCCGGACAACTGAGAGGGTATCGACATAAAAAGCGACATCGCCTTGCCGGTCTTGTCTATCTTCTGAAAATCATTGCAGTAGAGACGTATGATGCTGCGCTTGACTTTGTCAACCGCCGCAAAATCCTTGGTGTCAAGATATTTGCTCACCGCCTGCGGCATTCCCCCCACCAGCATATAGAGGCGGAAATCGCGCATCAGTTTGCGATTGACCGCATCGCCGAAGCCGCGTCTTTTCTGCCAAGCCTCGCGGATTAACTCCAAGCCGTTCTCGCTGCCTAACGCCCATAGGAACTCTTCATAATCCATCGGATAGAGCGTCAATACCTCTTCTTCCGAGGGGATGATGATGTCCTCCACATTCTTGTGGATACTCACCAGCGAGCCGGTTTCGATATAATCGTACCTGCCGTCTTCTACCAAGGTCTTAATCGCTTGTCGGGCAATGGGGTATTTCTGCACCTCGTCAAACACAATAACCGTGTCCCGCTCATATAGCGTTACGTCTTTCATCACGCGCAGGCGGCTGAAAAAGAACTCCATATCCGACAAGTCTTCAAACAGTTCCTTCTCTTCTTTTGAGGCTTTCGAGAAATCAAAAAGCACATACGACTTATATTCGTTTTGTGCAAACTGCCGGACTAATGTGGACTTGCCTACACGCCTTGCACCTTCCACCAAAAGAGCCGTTTCACCCCTCGACTCTTGCTTCCATTGGAGCATTGCTTGGTAGCCTTTTCGCTGAAAAATATGCTCTGTCATAATTGCTAATTTTGAAAATCGCTGCAAAGGTACTCATTTTTAATGAATTACGCAAATATTTTTGCAAAAATGTTACCTCAGCGCAATTTTCAAAACGGCAAAATGTTACCTCAGCGCAATTTTCAAAACACCAAAATGTTACCTCAGCGCAATTTTTGGATAGTCATTTTACTGCAAAAAAACAGCCCCGACGAGTAGCCGGGGCGTGTCCTTTTCGTATCATGGATGTGGGGAATTAGAGTCCTTTTGCCCAATGGATGAGGTAGGTTGTAAACTCATCGTAGGTGCAGGCGGGCGGGTTGTCTTCTTTCTGCGCCACGCAGGTGAGGTAGAAGCAGAGGTAGGTGGCAGGGCGGAAGAGGCAGACGAGGTTGGGGGTGCTGTGGATGACGTGCTCGGCGGCGTATTGCTTGGGGATGAAGACCCCTAAGCCAACGGTCTCTTTGGCATATTTGACGGTATCGTTGACGGGCCAGTCGGTGCCCCACGAGCCGAGGAGCGCACCGTTATAGTGGATGTTATCCACAAAAATCTTGGAGTCAGGGCATAGGTCGGGGTTCTTGTATGGTATCTGTTGCACACCCGTGCAGAGGCTGTCGAGGGGCTCGGAGAGGAAGACCTCGCAGCGCATATCGCGGTGGTGCGCAAGGAGGGTGTAGCGGACGGTCATATCCACGGTCTTACCTTCCGTCTGCCAGCCCTTGACGCTCACCTCCATGGCGGCGCTGTCATTGGTCTGATAGACAATGCGTTGCGTGCGGCTCTCCACGGGCTCTATATGGCGCATCTTGCCGTCCAGCCACGGCTTGACGCTGCCCACACCGATGGTGCCGCTCACGCGGAGGATGTCATCGCCGTAGTGGTCTGCCAACTGCTCGTCGGTGGGGTACCAATAGGACGCGGGCAGTTCGAGGCGCGGGGTCTTCTTGGCATACACATCGATGGTCTGCTTGCGGTCGAAATAGATACGGTACGCCATGAGGTCGGACTCCAGCGCCACGCCGTGGTGGTGGAGTTGGTGGTAGGTATCCATCTCGGGCGATGCCGTCCACTCGGTGATGGGCACGACATAGCGCGTCTGCCCCTCGGCTTCAATCACGCGAAAGCCGTCCATTAGGCTGTCGGCAGGCGTTACTTTGCGCCAGAAAGAGGCAATCACTTGCGGCTCTTCGGTTTTGGGCGCAGACTTTGCGCAAGACGCAACAAGCCCGCTCAACAGCAGGCTTGCAACGATATAAGAAAATGATTTCATGATGTACGATTTACGAATTACGATTTACGATTGCAATAGGGAACTAACAATTTTCAAATTTACAAATTGTTCATTTTCAAATTGAATTGCGCCTCAAGTGAGGCGCAAAAATCATAGTCCGATAATGTTTTCTACGGTGGGAGCGATGGTGAAGGGTTCGCCTTCGCGGGCGATAATCTCCACGTTGTCCACGCTCAGCCCGTTGGTCTGGCGGATGATAGCCCCTTGGTCAGCCGTCATGCGGATGTTCTTCAGCACGACGTTCTCTATCTTCATCTCGGGCAGACCGTTGAAGTACATCGCGCGTGCGACATTACTGCCGATGACGTCTTCTATCACGATGTTCTTGAACTGCGGCGTTTCTTCGCTCACGGCGGGTGCCTCGGCGTTCATGCGTGCTGCCAGTTCCTCCTCGGTCTCCTCGCCGGCTCCCTTACCGCCGTAGAAGAGGTCGAACAAGAGTGCCTCGTGGGGGATGTTTGCCATGTGGACGTTGCGGATGTAGATGTTCTCTACCACGCCGCCGCGTCCGCGGGTGGACTTGAAGCGCAGACCCACGTCGGTGCCTATGTAGAGGTTGTTGGATACCTGAATGTTCTTGAGGCCGCCGGACATCTCGGAGCCGACTACAAAGCCGCCGTGCCCGTGATAGACGGTGCATTCATCCACCACCACGTTCTCCGTCGGGATTCCGCGGTCGCGCCCGGGCTGGTTCTTGCCGGATTTCATGCAGATAGCGTCATCGCCCACATCAAAGGAGCAGCGGGCAATCACCACGTTCTTGCACGACTCCACGTCCACGCCGTCGCCGTTCTGCGAGTACCACGGGTTGCGGACGGTCAGGTCGCGCAGGATAAGGTTCTCGCAGCACATCGGGTGCAGGTTCCATGCGGGGGAGTTCTCGAAGGTTACGCCCTCCAAGAGGATGTTGCGGCAGCCTACGAAATGCACCAGCACGGGGCGCAGGAACGAGTGAATCTGCGACCACAGCGCGGGGTCGCTCACCACGGGCACGTTCTGGTCTTCGCAGAGCGTGGCGGCAAAGAGCGAGGCGGAATCGGGGTACCACGTGTTGCCGTCAGCCGAGAGCACGCCGCCTTTCTGCAAGTGGGTCTTCCACTGCGAGGGGGCTACCTTCGCGCGCTTGAGCGGACGCCAGTACTCGCCGTTGCCGTTGAAAGTACCTTGCCCGGTGATGGCGATGTTCTCCGCATTGAACGCGGAGATAGGCGACTGCGCACGCATGGTGGGGATGCCCTCGAACCATGTGGCGTAGATAGGATAGAGGTCAAACTGCGGGGCAAAAGAGATGAAACTGTTCTGCTCGGTGTAGAGCCGCACGTTGGATTGGAGCGAGATAGGTCCTGTGATATACACGCCCGCGGGGATTACCACCGTGCCGCCGCCTGCTTCGTTGCAAGCGTCGATAGCAGACTGTATCGCCTGTGTGGAGAGTTCTTTGCCTGTGTTGTCCGCGCCGAAATCCAGTACGGAGAACGTGCGAGCAGGGAAAGCAGGCAGGGTGATGGCAGGCATATCGAACGAAGCGGATTGGCAAAGTGCGTCGATGTCCGCTTGGGTGGTCGTCTGATAAGGCGAGGATGCCGAGCATGCGCTGAGCAACAGCCCGCTTATGATAGCAGAAACGAAAAGGGAGATTGTCTTTTTCATGATAAACACTAAATTTGCAGTGCGTACTATCGCACAGGTTATTCTTACTGAATTTGCAGGTGCAAAGGTAGTGAATAATCTCGGGACAAATGTTGATTAATTTGTGTTAATAGGAAGAAAAATTGACGATGGATAGGCGATATGTGTCAAAAATAGTCCATTTGCGTGGGCAGACTCGCCGGCGGCTCTGCGGTCGCGTGCTGCAATAACCGTTTCCATGTCTTCCACATCGCGTTTCCCGTACCCAATCTCGAAGAGTGTGCCGACGATGGCACGCACCATATTGCGCAGAAAACGGTTGGCGGTGATAACGAAGGTGGCTTCCAGCACATGCCCCTCCTTATCGGTCTTTTCGATACGCCAATAGGCTTGGGTAATCGTGCAGAAGAAGGTCTTGACATCGGTCTTGGTGCGGGAGAAAGATTGAAAATCTTGCCTGCCGATAAGGCTGTTGGCGGCTTGGTTCATCTTCAGAAAGTCCAGTCCCTTGCGTACGCGCGTGCGCGTTCCTATGTGAAACGGGTCTTTCTGCGTGGTGATACGGTACTCGTAGGTGCGAGAGAGGGCGTCAAAGCGTGCATGGGCATTGTCGCTGACGGGGACGATACGCCGCAGGGCGATGTCGGCGGGTAATATGCCGTTCAGGCGGAAGATGAGGTTGTCCGTTCGGAGCGTGTCAGGCAGGTCTATATGCGCCCACATCTCCTCGGCGTGAACGCCCGCGTCCGTCCTGCCCGCCATGACGAGGGGCGCAGGTTGGCGCAGGATAAGCGCAAAAGCACGCTCCAATTCACCCTGCACGGTGGGCGCGTCGGGCTGGCTCTGCGACCCTTGGTAGCCGCTGCCGCAATAGGAGAAACAGATGA
>JBJECJ010000111.1:0-4603 GCA_051870955.1 Paludibacteraceae bacterium
CACTATATCGCCACCGAGGTGGACGGCATGTACCCCTACTACCACGAGAACTTCTTCGGCAAGCGGCAGTTTGACTTCACCTCGTTCCTCTTCCGCAACCTCTACACCAACGCGCAAGCGGTGAACACCTATTCGCGGCAACGCGAGTTCCGCATAGAGACCGAGAACGACTGGAGCGACCTGCTCGAGACCCGCCTCTACGCCCACGTCGGCAGGTGGGACCCGTGGTACACGGCGCAAGCCGCCAACAACCTCGCGCCCGGCATCCTCGCCACCGCCCCCTATCGCTACCAGTCCATCGGTGCCGTCTTCCGCCTCAGTTGGGGCGAGCGCAAGGTGGACGGCTATTTCCTACGCCGCTACGTCCACAGCCAATACCCCACCCTCTTCCTCTCCGCCGAGGCAGGAAGCGTGCAGGAACAAGGAACAAGGAACCAAGAGCAAGGACTTATTCGTTTCGACTCTGAGAGGGGGGCGAGCGGCTATTCCCTGTATGCCAAACTGCAGGTGCTCGTCAAGCAGCGGGCGCGGTTGGGCATGGGCGGCACCCTCGATTGGGCGTTCTCCGCAGGCTATATCTTCGGCGACGTGCCCTACCCCATGCGCCACCATTTCGAGGGCAACCAGTCGTATGCCTTCGACCCTTACCGCTTCACACTGATGAACAACCTGCAATACAGTGCCCGCGGCTGGCTCTCGCTCCACGCGCTCTGGGACGGGCAGGGCGTGCTCTTCAACCTCATCCCGGGCATACGCTACTGCCGACTGCACGAACTCGTGGATTTCAAACTCGCGTGGGGAGATGGCGAGTTGCTCCATAGTCCCTACACCGAGGTGGGCGTCGGCATTGGCAATATCTTCCGCGTGGGCGAGGTGTATGCCGTCTGGCGGCTCACCCACCGCCAAGACCTCACCGCCCCCACATGGGGCATCCGCTTCCGATTCAAATTGGGGTTGTGATTATTTCTGCACCCGATGAATTATGTCGCCCCTTCGGGGCTGAGGGAGGGGCACAATAGGGAAGAAAAGGCATATTCTCTGCATTTTTATCCAAAAACGCTTGCATATTTCACCAAAAAGCAGTACCTTTGCAGCGGTTGAACATTTTTGTGCAATCCATTGAACATTTTGTATCATTAGATTGAACATTTTGTAAAAGCATGTACAAACGCATTTATTATCAGCAAGTTATAAGCCGTCTGAATGAGCAAAGAATGCACATTCAAGTGCTAATAGGTCCTCGTCAGGTCGGGAAAACAACCCTTATTCAACAAGTATTAGAGGACTATTCGTCGCCGTTTGACAGTTATACTGCCGACGACGTGCCCAATGTCTCTCGCGACTGGCTGGCGCAAGTATGGGAGACGGCTCGCATGAAAATGCAAGTGAATAACGAAGCAGAACACCTGTTGGTAGTAGATGAGATACAGAAGATTGCCAATTGGAGCGAGACGGTAAAATCCGAGTGGGATAGAGATACCCGCGAGAAACGTAATCTGAAAGTGGTACTTTTAGGTTCGTCAAGGACGCTGATAATGCAGGGACTGACCGAGTCGTTGGCAGGGCGTTTTGAACTTATCCGCCTTCCCCACTGGACGCTCACCGAGATGCAAGAGGCATTCGGTATGGATTGGACACAATACGTCTATTATGGCGGTTTCCCGGGTGCTGCTCCTTTGATGGGCGATTTCTACCGCTGGAAACAATATGTGATTGATTCGCTGATTGAGCCCGCCATCTCCAAAGATGTCTTCCTCTCCACGAAGATTATGAAGCCGCAACTGATGCGTCAACTCTTCGAAATCGGTTGCTGCTACTCGGGGCAAGAGTTGTCCCTCACGAAAGTGGTGGCACAGTTGCAAGACGCAGGTAATGTGAGCACTATTGCCGGCTACTTGTCGTTGCTGGACGAGGCAGGTTTGTTAGGCGGATTGAAGAAGTTCGCGGTAGATACAGCACGCAAATACCAATCCGTGCCCAAGTTTCAGGTGCACAACTCCGCATTTCGGACTGTTTACCATGACATACGTTTGGAGCAAGCCTTGCTCTCGCCGGAGGAATGGGGACGATACGTAGAATCCGCTATCGGTGCCTATCTGATTAGCCAAGCCCCTATATGCGACTACCAATTGTACTATTGGAGAGAGCGGAATGACGAAGTGGACTTTGTACTATCCAGACGCACCAAGACCATCGCTATTGAGGTGAAGTCCGGGCGGCGCAGCATGAATGCGGGATTAGTTAAGTTCGCCAACAAGTTTCAGCCTTTCCGTTCATTGGTTATCGGAGCCGACGGGTTGGATAGCGAGACTTTCCTGCGGATGGATTTGCGACAATTGTTTGAATAAGTCCGCACACCGCTTTTCGTTTTCCTAATGAGTTATGCCGCCCCTTCCCGACAAGTCGGGATAAATCTCGGCTTGTATGTAGGGGTTGCAACGCATTCGTGGGGGCAAGCCTCCACGCCGGTTTATGTCGCCCCTTCGGGGCTTAAAGGGAAGGCACAATCGGGAAGAAAAGGCATATTCTCTGCATTTTTTACCCCAAATGCTTGCATATTTCGTTAAAAAGCAGTACCTTTGCACCCGCAGTTGATAAATGGGAGTACATATTTTTATTAAAAGCGTTATAAGCCTCACTTGATTCTTTGAAAACTGGACACTTTCAAGAATTTTATGTATTCAAGCACAGGTTTATGCACGCTCACGTGTTAGCGTGGGTTTTCTGTGCGTAAATTTGAATACATAAGGTAGTCCAGAACCTCAAAGAATCAAATGAAGCGAAACGAAAGTTCACGCTTTTTTTGTGTGTATACTTTCATAGAGAAATGCTACTCATCAAAGAGCCATGATAAGCCCTCCTCGCGCACAAAACCAAAAACAATACAACATATATTTATCAAACCAAAATTAAACATTTATGAGAAAATTAACTTTTTTCCTATGCATGGTGCTATGTAGCATAGCCCTGCATGCGAATGTCGCCACGGGCACCTGTGGTGACAGCCTCACGTGGTCTTACGACACCGAGACCCAAGCCCTCACTATTGAGGGGACAGGAGACATGTATGATTATGATCCTAATTCTTGGTCAGGTGATATGACTCCGCCATGGTATCAAATAAGTAGCGAAATCCTCTCCATATCCCTCCCCGATGGGTTAACCGGCATCGGGAGTAGTGCCTTCTCAGGTTGTAGCGCCCTCACAGAAGTTTTATGGAATCCTATTGGTAAGAATATGAACGTTATAGTTCCGGATACTATAAACCCAAATGCTGTTTATTTTGTAAATACAGTGGGTTGGTCAGATATCCATGTGCATGTATGGGGCGGTACGAAAGATGCAACAGTATGGCCCGGTATAGAAGCAAGCAAAGCAAACTTTACCATTAACGGATCTGATGTCTATTATTTCACTGCCACTCCGGGAGATTATGCATATTGTATTTTTAACAATGGTGGTGCAGGAAGTCAAACAGATAATTTGACATGGACAGGAGGATATTTTTACTTCGACAACAAGTGGCACACTTCGGAGCCTTTCTATGTCGCGAACATTGGTGCTAATGCCTTTAGGGGATGTTCTTCATTATCTTCTTTCACTATTCCGGATATAGTTATAAACATTGCAGATGGTGTTTTGTGCGGCTGCTCATCCCTCACCTCCATCAACATTCCCAATAAGGTAACAAGCATTGGAGGGTATGCTTTCTATGGTTGCTCCGCTCTCACCTCCATTACCATCCCTGATAGTGTAACCAGCATTGGAAACAATGCTTTCGGCTATTGCTCCGCACTCACCTCTATTACGTGGAATGCAAAGAATTGTAATAATTTCAGTGGGGGAAGTCCTTTTTCAAATTCCAACAACATAACATCTTTTGTTATAGGTGAAGAAGTAGAATCTATACCTTCTGATCTATGCTACGGAATAAGTAGTCTCACATCTGTCACCATTCCTAACTCTGTAACAAACATTGGATCGTATGCGTTCAATTCTTGCTCACGGGTAATCGTAGAATGTACCACACCGCCCACCATTGCTGAGAGTACGTTCAAGTCAGGTGCTGCTTTTCTCGTCCCCTGCGCGGCTTTAGAGAACTACCTGCAAACAGCAATATGGCAGTTTCTTGACCTCAAAGGTATAAACCACAACGTCAATCTATCCGCCACCGAAGGCGGTAAGGCTACCCTCACAGCCACCGATTGCAGTGCCAATACAGTTACCATTGAAGCAGCGGCAGACAACTACTATCGGTTCTCTCAATGGAGCGATGGCAATACCGATAACCCGCGTACACTTACACTGACACAAGACACCACCCTTCAAGCAATATTCGGTCCTACACCCTCCTACTCGGTAATCCTCCGAGGCAACAGCATTGGAGGCAGCTATAAGTATCTCAACGATAAAGGAAACATAGTCACACAGTGGTTCGACTCCGATTCGGAAATAAGCATAACCGTGCGCGAAGGCTTGTCCGTCTATTTTTATGAGAATAATATGAGTTGCGGCACATGGCTTGGGTGGAGCGATGGCGTTACCGACAATAATCGTTGTATATTAAAAATTTTAGTTGTATCTTTGCAGTCGATTTACATCT
>JBJECJ010000112.1:0-4599 GCA_051870955.1 Paludibacteraceae bacterium
GGTTTGCCTGCGGCGGCGACGAACTTAGTGGTCAAGCCTGTGGCGGGTGCGGACTATCGTCGGGAGTTGGCGACTATCGGTAAGGTGGTCTATCGCGGCGACTCGCTCTACCTCTACGACAGTTTCGGCACAGTGCTCTATGCGGAGGCGCTCGGCAAGGTGCAGCGGTTGGTGTACTCTGAGAGCGGCGAGCCCACCACGGGCATGGCAGAGGCTGCCGACGCAGGCGGGGCTGTGCGGGTGTTCCCAAACCCGACGGCAGAGACCTTGGTGGTGGAGGGCTTGCTCGCCGAGGACGGACAGGTGCGGCTCTACGACCAACAGGGGCAGTTGGTGAAGACAAGCGCTGCCGGAGATGGGCGTAGCACGCTGGATGTCAGCGACCTACCGGCGGGGACGTATCTGCTACTCTGCGAGGGCGGGGCATTTAAGGTCATTGTTCAGTAAGGCTTGTCCGGGTGCGCCCGCGACCTGTCGGGGCTAAAAAGAAACCACCTCCGCCAACAATCCCTCCAAATTTCTGCAAGGGCGCAGCCCGCAGCAAGGGGATTAAAAATATCCTGCTCGCTGACGCTCACGAGATTTTATGGGATTTTTGCGGAGGCTTTGAAAGAAACAACTAAAAAAGAACAACTATTTAACAAACAATTAACCCTTATGAAAAAAGTATTTCTATTGGCTGCCTTGTTGGTGGCGAGCATGAGCATGATGGCGGAGGAGCCGCAGTCTTCTATGAATCAAGTAGTTTGGCACAATGGAAAGGTGATGTACGGGAGTCCTATTCCGACCGTAGATAGCATTACCTTTGCCGCAGAGATTGAGTCTTCCGACACGCTGCACCTTATCCTGCCGCAGACGATTATCAAGGAGGTGCACGATACCACCGTTCAAATTGTTGAGGTGCACGATACTGTCTATCAATATGTATTGATCGACCCGCAAGCAGTCAAAGGTATTTTCTCTGTATCAGCAGACAAGAAAGTGATGTTTGCGAAAGGTAATCTGCAATATACCCAAAGCACTAACACTTGGGCATTTGCCGCCAATCAGTATGAGATGTTAGGCACTGCCAATGTGGAAAACAGTGCCCTGACAGACAAGATAGACCTCTTCGGTTGGAGCGGCAGCACCGCGACCGCCAAGTGGGGTATCAGCACCTCTATAGACTACAATGACTATTCTGGTGATTTCGTCGATTGGGGGCAGAATATCGGCGATGGTAGCACATGGCGCACCTTGACCAACGATGAGTGGACATACCTGCGCAACGGTCGTGCGAATGCTTCTAACCTAATAGGTGTAGCACGTATCAACTTTGACGAGGCTGGAAATACTTATATCAACGGTTTGATTCTTCTCCCTGATAACTGGACTAACACAGAAATCATCTTCAAGCATGGTTTTGCAAGTGAAGGGGGCGGACAAGCATACGCAGATTACCAAACTTTCACCATAGAGCAGTGGGCAAAGTTGGAGGCTGCTGGAGCTGTTTTCCTACCTGCCTCAGGAGGTCGCCGCGGTTCGATTATTAATGATTCAGAGGTGAGAGGCTGCTATTGGTCTGCTACTCCCTACGACTCAAGTATCTCATACAGCCTATACTTCTACTCGACTGCTGCTGGTAGAGACAATAGCATTCGCCGTTTTGGTCAGTCTGTCCGTTTGGTGCAGGATTTGTGATTTGGAGTTGAGGATTTGGTTTGGGGCTGCTACCTTTGGTGGCAGCCTTTTTTGTTGTTGGTGCTCTTGGTGGCTATATAGGACGTTGAATTTTAGCGGGGGGGGGAGGCTCCGACAAATTTCTGACTTGTCGGGAAGACTATAGATGTAAGCCCCTTCGCACCCTGCTCTTTGTCTGCTTTTTTCTTCGTCCTTTTTTCGAGTCGTTTTCGAGTCGTTTTCGAGATTGACGGCTGTTGGTCTTGGTAGAGGTCTTATTTGAGGGCGCGGGGGATGGGCGGTTTGTTGGTGAAAATCCCCTTTTTTAGGTATTGCGGGAACGGCGGGAAAGCAGTTCCTTTGCAGCGTGATTTGAGTTCTGTTATCCTAAAAGTTTTAACGTTTAATTACTCAAAAACCTAAACGCTTAACGCTAAACTAATAATATAAGGTATAGGTATGAAGAAAAGATTGTGTTGTTTTGTGCTCGCGGCTATGGCGAGTTGGTTTGTGGGCCCTGTTGCCGGGGCTGAAGATTATCGCGGGCGAGACGCCCACGTCCCCAGTAGTGCGCCTGCGTCCGCGGTGGCGGATGCGCATTTGACGGGGCATGTGCTGGATGCGCATACGGGGGAGCATTTGCCGTATGTGAATGTGCAGATTAAGGGGACGACTATCGGCTGCTTGACCGATGAGTCGGGTCATTACTTCCTCAAGAACCTGCCCGTGGGCAAGCAGACGGTGGTGTTCTCGATGATGGGGTATGAGACGCTGGAGCGGGAAATAATCATCAAAGCAGACACCACAATGGAACTGAAAGTGCAGATTGAGGAGCAGTCGTTTGTGCTTGATAACGTGGTGGTTACCGCCAACAAATACGAGACGAAGCAGAAAGAGGTGGCGACCATCGTGAACGTGGTGTCGCCGCTGATTATTGAGGGCACCAACGCCGCGTCGATGGCGGATGTGCTGAGTTTCCAGACGGGCTTGCGCGTGGAGATGTCGTGCTCCAACTGCGGCGTGCCGCAACTGCGCATCAACGGTTTGGAAGGGCAGTACACGCAGATTCTGCTGGACTCGCGCCCGCTGTTCTCATCACTCGCTGCGGTCTATGGTTTGGAGCAGGTGCCTGCGGGGATGGTGGACAGGGTGGAGGTCATCCGCGGCGGCGGGAGTGCGCTGTTCGGGGCGAACGCGATTGCGGGCGTGGTGAATATCATCACGAAAGAGCCCGTGCGCAACTTCTTCAACGTGTCGAACACCACTGCCTTCACGGAGCGCGGCACCTACGACATCAGCACGAACATGAACGCCAGTGTGGTGAGCGAGAATCAGAAAGCGGGGGTGTTCCTCTTTGGTGTGCAGCGCAACCGCCAGCCCTACGACCGCGACCAAGACGGCTACTCCGAATACCCACTTTTAGGTACGACCACGCTGGGGTTCCGCTCGTTCTTCAAGACAAGCGACTACTCCAAACTGACCGCCGAGTATCACCACACGACGGAGCAACGCCGCGGCGGATTCGGCATCGACAGCCTGCAGCCGCACGAGTCGCCGCTGACCGAGCAACTGAAGCATAACATCGATGCAGCCACGCTCAAATGGGATTACTACACGCCTGATAATAAGCACTTTGTGAGTGTCTATTCCTCGTTTCAGCATATCAACCGCGACAGTTATTTCGGTACGAACTACAACCCCAATGCCTATGGCAACTCGCGCGACATCACGTCCGTGTCGGGTGCGCAATACCGTTTCTCGTACCCATGCGGGCGCATGAACGCCGACCTGAGCGCGGGCGTGGAGTACTCGTTCAACCACCTGCACGACCGCATCCTCGGCTACGACCGCAACTTGGAGCAACAGGTGCACTTGTACGGCGGGTATGTGCAGAACGAGTGGAAGAGCAAGGCGTGGTCGGTGCTTATCGGCGGGCGGCTGGAGAAGCATAACCTGCTGGAGAAACCCGTCTTTTCGCCGCGGGCAAACCTGCGCTATACGCCTATAGAACAGGTGATTATGCGCTTGAGTTACGCCAGCGGATACCGCGCGCCGCAGGCCTACGAGGAGGACTTGCACGTGGGAGCCGTAGGCGGCGAGGTGTCGCTTATCAGTCTGGCGGAGGGGCTGCGACCGGAGTACTCCAACTCGGTGAGTGCGAGCGTGGACTGGTACGAGCGTTTCGGCAAGTGGGACTGCAACCTGACCGTGGAGGGGTTCTTCACGCAGTTGGATAACGTGTTCGCGCTGGTGGAGAAAGGGCATGATGCGCAGGGCAACCTGCTGCTGACGCGGACGAATGCCAACGGCGCGCGCGTGGCGGGGCTGAACGTGGAAGGGAAGGTGGCATACGGGCACCTGTTCTCGCTTCAGGCGGGCTACACCTACAACCACAGCCGCTACATCGAGCCCTTCCAATGGTCGGAGGACTTGGCGCCGCAGACGCGCATGTTCCGCACGCCCGACCACTATGGCTATTTCCTTGCGAACATCGAGCCGGTGCACGGGCTGAAACTGACCACCAACGGGAAGATAACGGGGCGGATGTTGCTGCAGCATTATGCGGGGTATGTGGAGGCGGACTGCGAGACGATGAGCCCGATTTTCTTTGAGTGGGACGCGAAGGTGGGGTATGAGATACACCTCTATCCCGACAAGGCGCGCGGCTCCCGACAAGGCGGGATAATGCTTCCGACCGCACCTTCCATAAAGGCGCGCCACACGCCCTACACGCTGGAGGTGGCGCTCGGCGTGAAGAACCTGCTCGACCATTTCCAGCGCGACATCGACCAAGGCATGGACCGCGACGCATCGTATATCTACGGTCCTGCCATCCCCCGCTCGTACTTCCTCAGCCTGAATCTGAAGATATAGCCCCCGCTTCAAAGAAGGCTCACCAGTAAAAGCCTGTGTTGATTAAGAGAAAATCATGTTTATTCT
>JBJECJ010000113.1:0-24836 GCA_051870955.1 Paludibacteraceae bacterium
GCCTGTCGCTAGCGTTCATCCTGAGCCAGGATCAAACTCTTCGTTGTAAATATAATAATTTGTTTCCTTAGCCCAAAACGACTTCTCTAATTATGAATTATGAATTTTGAATTATGAGCGCATTGCTGCTCTCACTCCTCATTATTTCATAAACTCATAACCGATTTATTGTGTACTTAATTAACGGGAACTTTTGTTACAATATATATTATATATCGTTTCCTGTTCTTGTACTACACATAATTGCTTCAATCTTTCAAAGACCACAAGGCTCAAAAGCCTGTTGATTTTGTAGGCTCAACCGTGGTTGAGCGCGAAATCGGGTGCAAAATTACTGCTTTTTTTTGATATGACCAAATTTTTAAGCAAGTTTTTTGCATTTTCTTCGTAACTTACTGATTCTCAGCGTTACTTAGAAATCAGGTTTTCAGAGAGCACTATTTGACTTTGGCGCAAAAAAATTAGAACATCGTTTGATGGTTCTACTTAGATTTGCTTGGTCAAATGCCTTGAGAAGTTGCTTCTTTCTCGAAAGCGGGTGCAAAATTACTGCTTTTTTCTGACATGACCAAATTTTCGTGAAGATTTTTTGCATTTTCTTTGTAAGTCATTGAAAATCAATGCCGGTTATTTTTGAGGTTTTATGAGTCATTCATCCATTACTATACAAAATCGTTTTCGGCTGATGAAAGTACCCCCATATCCAACTCGCGCTTTCATTTATTTTTTATTTATCGCGCGCGTGCGCGTAAGGACTTATTGTTGTTTTTTTTGTGAAGGTTGTAACAGAATGACATTCGGTATTGTCAGGTTATAGTCGGCTTATCGTCTCGTTATAGTCCGCTAAACATCACGGCAAAGTCTCCGATTGCATTTTGACAGCAAATTTCAAGAAAGAACCAACAAACTGTCAATTTTGCATGATAGTACTTCCGAATAAGAAGAAGTGAAGATTTGCTGAATTGGTGCATATTTCTGCACCAATTGGTTGATTTTCTTCAAAAAATTTGGAAATGAGGATTTTTTTTTGTATCTTTGCAGGCGGAATTTTAGACCCACCCCATCCCTCCCTAAATACCACCCCAAAAATCAAAGATTTTTCAGGGTTACAAGAGGGAGGGCAAGTTAGATAATTAATTGTTAAGGATATGAAAGGAATTATTTTAGCGGGAGGCAGCGCGACGCGTTTGTACCCATTGAGCAAAGCGATTAGCAAACAGATTATGCCTGTGTATGACAAGCCAATGATTTATTATCCGTTATCGACATTGATGCTGGCAGGAATCAGGGAGGTGTTGGTGATTTCCACGCCTCGGGATTTGCCGATGTTCAGAGAGTTGCTTGGCGACGGCAGCCGTATCGGCATGCAAATAGAATACAAGATACAAGAGGTGCCCAACGGACTAGCGCAGGCGTTTGTACTGGGTCGAGAATTTCTGGGCGGTGAGCCCGGGTGTTTGATTTTGGGCGATAACATGTTCTACGGGCAAGGTTTCAGCAAGATGTTGCGCGAGGCAGTAGCCGATGTGGAGCGCGGCGATGCAGGGGCATGCATCTTCGGCTACGAGGTGAGCGACCCGCGGGCATACGGCGTGGTGGAGTTTGACGGAGAAGGGAAGGTGCTGAGCCTTGAAGAGAAGCCTGCTCAGCCGAAGAGCCGCTATGCAGTGCCCGGGTTATATTTCTACAACAAAAGTGTATGCGAGAAAGCGGCTGTGTTGGAGCCGAGTGCGCGCGGGGAGTATGAGATAACCGACCTGAACAAGATGTACCTGACGGAAGGGACGCTGAAAGTGAAGTTATTCGGACGCGGCTTTGCCTGGTTGGATACGGGTAACTGCGACAGCCTGCTGGAAGCAGGAAACTTCATCGCCACCATACAGAACCGGCAGGGCTTCTACGTGAGTTGCATAGAGGAGATAGCATGGCGCAACGGGTGGATAAGCACGGAGACGCTGGCAGCCTTGGGCAAAGAGATGAAGACTGCCTATGGGCGCTATCTCGAAGGACTGGCGGAGCACGGACGGTAATTTATTAGGCGACATATCGCAGGGGACTTAACTTTTTATTTTCGATACGGACATGAGACATATTGCTTTGGAGCAGATACGCGCAAGATGGCGTAACGGGTTGCTATTGTGTGCGTTGTGGTTTGCAGGAGGAGTGTTGGGCTTTGCGGATACGACGGAAAACTATTTGGTGAGACACTACTCCGTGGAGGACGGTTTGAGCCAAAAGAACGTTATGTCAATACTGCAAGACCGACAAGGGTATATGTGGTTTGGCACGTGGGACGGCCTTAATCGTTTTGACGGCTACAACTTCCTTGTATTCAAAGCGATGTCTAACGAAGAGGAGGCTCAGGTGAACAACCGCGTAGATTTGATTTACGAGGATGAAGACGAGCAACTATGGTGGATGACATACGACCGACACTTCTTTACCTTGGACAAGAGCCGTCAGGTCATGAGCGAGAAAAAGGAGGATGAGATACCGGTCGATATGCGTGAGCAACTGGAGAGGATGCACGAGTCATTGTTAGTGGACGGAAACGGGATAGCATGGCAAGTGAATGAGAATGAAGGAATTAGCCGTTACAGAGACAAAAAGTGGAAGCACTTCACCCCTGTATTAGACAGCCGCTACGCCGGTCAGTTGGACAAGAATCTGATTGTATTGGAAGACTGCTTCGGCAGGACATGGGTGAATCCGACGGGCGGTGGCTGGAGTTATTACGATGCGGAGAAAGACATATTGGTGAACCCGCTGGAAGGTATGATGACCAACATGATTCATACCGCCTATGTGGACAGAGAAGGCATGATGTGGGTAGCGACCTACGACGGCGGCGTGGAGTGTATCAATATGGGGCCGCAACCTTACACATTACATGACCTACGCAAGTCTAAACAAGATATAGGGGAAGTGCGTGCTTTCGTGGCGCTAAAGAACGGAGACGTACAAAAGATCGTGAAAAATCGCTGGCGCGTGTATTGCGGTATTGACGGGAAACACGGTCGTCTATACGGCACCAAAGGCAATGGGTTGAAGCGTCCGTCAGGTGCCCGCGTGGAGACGAGTCATGCGAACATATACGACATAACTGAAGGAGATGACGGTACGCTGTATGTAGCGACCTACGGAGATGGTGTCAACATACTGCCATACAACGAGATAACCAATGGTTACGGAAGGCCTATCGTTGTAGGTAACGGGTTGAAGGTCAGGACTCTGCTATTGCAGGACAGTATCTTATGGGGTGGCACGACGAAGGGGTTGCTACGTATTGACCTAAAGGACCTTAGCAGCCGGTTGCTCCCCTGCTACGATGTGCGAGCGTTGTATTTCGGTCAAAGGAAACTCTGGATAGGCACGTTCGGTGGTGGTCTGCGGGTGTTAGACGTATCGAAGAGCGACCCGACTATTCAGCGTGTAAACACGATGCAAGACATCGTTATGAGCATGACAGGTGACGGCGACTATCTATGGTTCTGCTCGGAGAATGATATCACGCAGATGAATATGCAGACAGGTGATTGTCAGTATCTCAATGCGTTAAACGGGCATGAGAATGCCTGGTTTACGGAAACGAAGGCCCTCCGTCAAGAAGACGGCGTTATTCTATTCGGTTACACGGAAGGTTATTGTTCGTTTGACCCCGGCAAGATTCGCGCAACGCGCTCCGTACCGCCCATGCAGATTATCAATTGCCAGACAGAGGGGAAGAAGATAGATATGACTCAACCCATAGAGATAGCCAATAGGGGCGACTTTGCGGTAGAGTATGCGGCATTGGAGTATGTAGGCAGTGATAAGATTTCGTACTCGTACATGTTGGAGGGGCTGAAAGACAGTTGGACAGAAGTATATGACCAGCGCAGACTGCTATTCAGCAACCTCAAGCACGGACACTACATATTCCATGTGCGTTCTACCAACCGCGAGGGTATGGATGTGGCGAATGAGATAACTTTGCCCATCTATGTGCGGTCTTCGGTATGGAGTAGTTGGTGGGCTATATCTCTGTATATCATAGGAATACTTGTATTGATAGCCGCTATCAGTTATGTGATATGGAGTTACAACATGTTGCAACAAAAGATAAAAGTAGAGCAGCAGGTAACAGATATCAAACTACGTTTCTTCACGAATATCAGCCATGAGTTGCGTACTCCATTGACATTGATTATAGGTCCTGTAACCAATATCCTCAATACGGAACGGCTATCAAACAGTGTACGCGGGCAGTTGGAAATTGTGTTGAGCAATAGCCAGCGCATGCTGCGAATGGTGAACCAGTTGCTGGACTTCCGCAAGATACAGAACAACAAGATGCGGCTGAAAGTGCAAAAGAGCAACTTGGGCTTGCTGGTGGACGACACCTGCGCGAACTTCAAGAAAGAGGCTTACGACAAGCATATCAACCTCACGATAGAAAAGCGGGCGAAAGACAGTACAGTATGGGTGGATAGAGGACGTGTGGACACTATTCTGTTCAACCTGCTAAGCAACGCATTTAAGTTCACGCCCGCGGGGAAGAGTATTACGGTGGTAGTGGATGAGAAACCGGGATACGTGATGATGATTGTAAAGGACGAAGGTATCGGTATCCCGATGGAGAAACGGAGTGTGCTCTTTGAGCGTTTCTCCAGCAATAACGAACTCAGTTACCAAAACAACAACACCGGTACGGGCATCGGTATGAATCTCATCAAGGAGTTGGTGGACCTGCACCACGGAACTATTGACGTGGATAGCGAAGTGGGCAAGGGCTCGACGTTCACGGTGTTGTTCCAGCGCGGGACGGAGCACTTCGGGCAAGAGGTGGACATCGTGGTGGACGATACGAGCACCAGCACATCTATCACTCCGAAGGAAACATTTGAAGAGAAATTAGCAGAGATAGAGGGACAGCAAGACAAGCGCAGGATGGTACTTGTAGTGGATGATAATGAGGATATGCGCACCTTCTTGGGCAATATCTTAGGCGGAGATTATCGGATAAAGATGGCAAGCGACGGTATGGAGGCGCTAAAAGCCATAGAGCAAGACATACCCGATGTAGTGATTACCGACCTGATGATGCCCAATATGGATGGTCTGGAACTGACAAGACACCTAAAGCAATCCACAGACCTGACGCATGTACCCGTTATCTTATTGAGTGCCAAATCGGCAATAGAGAGCAGGCTGCAAGCCATGCAAGAAGGAGCAGACGACTACGTAACGAAGCCCTTTGAACCGGAGTATCTGCGGGCAAGGGTTAAAAACCTGATTAAGCAGCGGCAGATACTGGAGGCAAGTTACCGCCAGCGCCTGATGCGCTTAGACCCTCAAACCTCCGATGATGAGTTGAAGGGTGATTCGTTCCTCGCCAAGTTGCTCAATATCATGGATAAACAGATGGATAACAACACGTTAACCGTAGATGAGTTGGTGGATGATATGGGTATGGGCAGAACTGTGTTCTTCAACAAGTTAAAGAGCCTGACGGGACTGAGTCCTGTGGAGTTTATTCGCGAGATGCGTATCAAGCGTGCCGCACAACTACTGGAGCAGAAGAACTATAATATCACGGAAGTTACGTACATGGTGGGTATGAACGACTCTCGGTATTTTGCGAAGTGCTTCAAGGCGACCTATGGTATGACGCCTTCGGAATACAGGAAACAACGACTGGAAGATATGGAGAAGGAGCATGAGAAGTAAAGGTATGGGCAGGCTGAAGAGGGTTACATATTGCAGATTGGTATGCTTTTTGTGGTTAAGTATAGCGCTCTTGTTAGCGGGTTGCAACCATAGGGGACCGCAGCGACCGAGTCAACGCAGCGGCAGTGTCACCAAAGAAGACAGCACTGCATTGGCATTGGTGGAGATGAACCAACGTATGGCCATAGCAGCAGACGAAGAGGTCTTGCGGTATGTCCAGCAAAAAGAGGACGCAGCACGGTTTGCGCAAATGCCAATCAGCAACGCATGGGTCAGTATCAGGCAGAGAGGGGAAGCAAATGGCAAAACTCCCGCCAAGGATGAGACGTGGCATCTCATGATAAAGACTTACTCATTGAGCGGGAAACTGCTGATAGACACGGAGCAAGACTATCGAATAGGGCGCAATGAACTGCCCCTGTGCATAGAAATGCAAATAGGAGAATGGACACAAGGAACAGAGGCAGTGGTGGTGGCTCCGTGGTACACAGCCTTCGGAATGATGGGGACAGAGGACATACCCGGATACGAGAACGTGGAAATGGTAGTGCGCATTGACGACAAGGTACAAACAAACGATTCATATAAAGAAGATAACTAAATGACAATGAGAAAAGTATTATCAGGATATATCTGCCTTTGCGGCTTGCTTCTGCTGACGGGTTGCGAACAGAACAGTTACTCCGCCCAACGCGAGAAAGAGGACAAACTGATAGCAAACTATATCTCCCACATGGGTATCAACGTGCTGGAGGAGTGGCCCGGCGACGATTACGCATGGGGCGAAAAAGACTACTACCGCGTGGCAGGCTACGATGATTTGTACTTCCACTTGGTGCGCCGCGGCGACTCGGTGTATGTGAGTGCCTCAGGCGATACTGTGAAGATAGACAAACTGAGCGGCGGCGAGACCATCCTGATGCGCTACAAGGAGTATGAACTGACCGACGCTTCCGACACCACCAGCAACTGGAATACCAACGATGCTCCCTACCCCACCGAGTTCAAATACGACGGCTATGGCGACAACAGCACTTCCTGCGTGGGTTGGCAAGTCGCCATTGGGTTGATGCGCTATTCGGATTCGGAATGCAAAGTGATTGTACCGAGCAAGCAAGGTTTTTCCGCTGCGGTGCAAGCAGTGAAGCCCTACGGATACGATTTGTACATGCGCGTGAAACCGTAACTACCGTTGGCGTAGTTTTTCATTGTTCTCGTAGTATCATTAACATATAATTCTAATACATTATGAGTTTGGTTAAAAGTATTTCCGGTATTCGCGGCACGATAGGAGGTCGCGTCGGTGATGGTCTCAATCCGGTGGACATCGTGCGTTTCACAGCAGCATACGCCACGCAGCGTCGCGCGGCACTTCCCGATAACAACAAGATAGTGGTGGGCAGAGATGCACGTATATCGGGCGAAATGGTGTATCAGATTGTGAGCGGCACGCTGATGGGGATGGGCTACGATGTGGTGAACATCGGCTTGGCGAGCACCCCGACTACGGAACTTGCCGTGGTGGGCGAAGGTGCCGCGGGAGGTATCATCCTGACCGCCTCGCATAACCCGAAGCAATGGAACGCGCTCAAATTGCTCAACGAGAAAGGCGAGTTTCTGAACGATGCCGAGGGCAAGGGCGTGCTGGCGATTGCCGAGAAAGAGGACTTTACCTTTGCCGACGTGGATGTCTTGGGACACGTGAGCGAAAAAGACTACCTGCCCTACCATATTGAGAACGTGCTGAACCTCGCACTCGTGGACAAGGACGCGATTGCCGCCAAGAACTTCACCGTGGCTATCGACTGCGTCAACTCCGTCGGGGGCATTGCCATCCCCGCTATCCTGCGTG
This sequence comes from Paludibacteraceae bacterium, assembly GCA_051870955.1. Lineage (GTDB taxonomy): Bacteria > Bacteroidota > Bacteroidia > Bacteroidales > Paludibacteraceae > Colicola. The sequence goes on from JBJECJ010000113.1 coordinate 7,562, forward strand.
CCTTGGGCGTGAAGAACATCATCGAACTTAACTGTACGCCCGACGGTCATTTCCCCCACAACCCCGAGCCGCTGCCGCAACACCTGACGGAGATTAGCGACCTGCTCAAGAGCGGCAAGGCGGATGTAGGTTTCGTGGTGGACCCTGACGTGGACCGCTTGGCTATCATTTGCGAGAACGGCGAGATGTTCGGCGAAGAATATACCTTGGTCAGCGTGGCAGACTATGTCTTGAGCCATACCCCGGGCAACACCGTGAGCAACATGTCGTCCACCCGTGCGCTGAGCGACGTTACCCGCGCGCACGGCGGCAGTTACAGTGCTTCGGCTGTCGGTGAGGTGAATGTTACCACCGAGATGAAGGCGACAGGGGCCGTCATCGGCGGCGAGGGCAACGGCGGCGTCATCTACCCTGCCAGCCACTACGGACGCGACGCACTCGTAGGTATCGCGTTGTTCCTCAGCCACTTGGCGCACAAAGGTTGCACCGTGAGCGAACTGCGTGCCACCTACCCCAACTACTGTATCTCCAAGAACCGTATCGGCCTCACGCCCGACATCAACGTAGATGCCATCCTCGCCAAGGTAAAGGATGTCTATAAGAACGAGCGTGTGAACGACAAAGACGGCGTGAAGATAGACTTCGACGACGGCTGGGTACACCTGCGCAAGAGCAATACCGAACCGATTATCCGCGTCTATTCCGAGGCAGCGACCATGGAGGAAGCGGACGCCTTGGCAGGCAAGGTGATAGAGATAGTACATGCACTATGCTAATCTGAGGGACGCGGTGCAAGCCGCGTCCTTTTTTAATAATACCTATTATATTTATGGAGATAGTTATCACCAATGACGACGGCTGGGGAACCGGCGGACTGCTCACGCTGATAGCGGAGATGCGCAAACTGGGGCACGTTACCGTGGTGGCACCGGACAGCGCCCGCAGCGGACACGGTGCATGTATCAGCGTTACGAAAGAACTGCGCTTGCAGCATATCACGCACGAGGACGGACTGGATGTCTATACCTCCAACGGCACCCCCGCCGACTGCGTCAAGTTAGCCTTGGAAGTGCTCTTCGCGGGCAGGAAAGTGGACCTACTCGTCAGCGGTATCAACCACGGCAACAACTGCTCGGTGAACATCGTCTATTCCGGCACGATGGGTGCCTGCTTCGTCGGTGCAGAGCACGGCATTCCCGCCATCGGTTTCTCGCTGGATGACCATGCCATGGAGGCGGACTTTGAGCCGTTCCGCCCGCACATACTGCCCATCACGCGGATGCTGTTGCAGCGCGGGTTTGTGCGCAACGAGTGCGTGAACGTGAACGCGCCCGTGGGCGAGATAGTCGGCACCAAATGGTGCAGGCAGTGTGCGGGACACTGGGAAAAGGAGTTCCTGACCCATACCGATGCCGATGGCGGCACTTTCTACACGATGACGGGGCAGTATGTGAACGAGGAGCCTGATGCCGAGGACACCGATATGTGGGCATTGGCGCACGGGTATATCAGCATTCAGTCGGTGAGCATAGACCTGACGCGCGATGGAACGTTTTGACAAGTTGTGGATAGGCATACTCATTGGGCTGCTCCTTCCTGCGGCTTTCGGGATTGGTTACATCGAGACCATGCACCTTTGGACGGCGCTGGAGACGCTGCGCTACGGCATCAGCGGCGTGTGGAGCAAGTTGCTGTTGGTCAGCGTGTTCCCTAATCTGGCGCTGATTTTTCTCTTCTACACCACCGAGAGTTGGCAACTGAGCAAAGGCATCCTCATTGGTGCCCTGCCCTACATGATAGCCAGTATCATCGTTTCTTTGTAAATCCTATGCGGTATTTTCTGATAGCAGGCGAGGCGTCGGGTGATTTGCACGCGGCCCATCTGATAGAGGAGTTGCGCAAGCGCGACCCCGGTGCGTCGTTTGTTGGTTTGGGAGGCGACAAGATGCGCGAGGCGGGCTGCGAGATTCTCGTGCACTACCGCGAGATGGCGTATATGGGTATCGTCGCCGTGCTGCAGAACCTCGGCAAGATACAGGTCAACTTCCGCACCGCCAAGGCGGCACTGCTCCGCGAGAAGCCCGATGTGCTGGTGCTGATTGACTACCCCTCTTTCAACTTGAAGATGGCAGCCTTCTGCCGCAAGCACCTGCCCGACACCAAAATCTACTACTACATCCCGCCCAAGGTGTGGGCGTGGAAGACATGGCGCGTGCATCGGATTGCCCGCTTGTGCGACGAAGTGCTGGGTATCTTCCCCTTCGAGCCGACTTTCTACGCCCGCTACGGCTACCATTGCCGCTACGTGGGCAACCCCACGGCGGAGGAGATAGCCCTATGGAAAACCCAACACGAGTCCATCCCCCGCGAGAACCTGATTGCCATCCTCCCGGGCTCGCGAAAAGGCGAAATCAGCAAGTGCCTGCCCACGATGGTGGCGGCAGCAAAGCGAGTAGCAGAGCAGATAGCAAAACAAGAAGGAGAGCGATACGAGATAGTGGTGGCAGGTGCACCCGGGATAGACGACCGTTTCTACGCGCCCCACCTCCGCGACACAGGCATACGCTGCACCCGAGACACCTACCGGCTGGTGTCGCAAGCCGCAGCCGCCGTCGTCAACTCGGGCACAGCGACCTTAGAGACCGCATTGCTGGGCTGCCCACAAGTGGCAGTCTATCACATCGCTTGCAGCAAGCACCTGATGTGGCTCAAGCCCCTCATCTTCTCCATCCCCTACTTCACGCTGGTGAACCTGATTGCGGAAAGAGAGGTGATAAAAGAACTGGTCGGCGGCTACTTCACCCAAGCCAACATCGAGCAGGAACTGACCCGCCTCCTGACCGAAACCGCCTACCGCCAACGCATGACCGAAGCCTACCAAGACATCTCCCGCCGCCTCACCACCACCCCCACCGCGCAAAACGCAGCCCAAATCATCCTTCGGGAACAACGGCATTGACCTGAGAAGAAAACAGTACTATTTTTAAGATTCACTCCATCGCCACCTTATCGCGTATTTTTCGCGGGTCGGTCGCGGGTCTATCGCGGGTCGAACGCAGGTATAAACCACCCCGAAGATGTACGATTGTTAAGATTTGCCGATTCCGCAACATCATCGCTACATCCTCGCCCTCTAACCAAAAGAGGCTGCCTGACGCTTGGTCGGGCAGCCTCTTGAATTGTTTTCAGAGCGTTAGTCGCTCAGTTTGGCGCAGATGAACTCGCGGTTGAGGCGGGCGATGTTGGCGAGCGATACTTGCTTGGGGCACTCGGCAGCGCAGGCACCGGTGTTGGTGCAGTTGCCGAAACCGAGTTCGTCCATCTTCGCCAGCATGTTCTTCGCACGCTGTTTAGCCTCTACCTTGCCTTGCGGAAGGAGTGCGAGTTGCGACACCTTAGCGGCAACGAAGAGCATTGCGGAGCCGTTTTTGCAAGCCGCAGCGCAGGCACCGCAACCGATGCAGGAAGCAGCGTCCATCGCCTCGTCAGCAGCAGGCTTGGGGATAGGAATGGCGTTGGCATCGGGTACACCTCCAGTGTTCACGCTGACGAAACCGCCTGCCTGCATGATTTTGTCGTACGCCTGACGGTCCACCATCAAGTCTTTGATGACTGGGAACGCGCGGCTACGCCACGGCTCCACGGTGATGGTCTCGCCATCGTGGAACTTGCGCATGTGGAGTTGGCAAGTGGTGATAGCGGAGTCGGGTCCGTGGGGGTGTCCGTTGACATACATGGAGCACATACCGCAGATACCCTCGCGGCAGTCGTGGTCGAACGCGATGGGGTCTTTGTGCTCGCTGATGAGTTGCTCGTTGAGGATGTCAATCATCTCCAAGAACGAAGCCCCTTGGAAGACGTGTTTTAGTTCGTAGGTCTCGAAATGACCTTGCGCCTTAGGGCCGGCCTGACGCCATACACGAACCTTGATGTTAATGTAACTGTCCATTGTAATTAAATGAATTAAGTTATTTGTATGTTAGTTTATTTGTTTGTTTAGTATTGAACCTGCCAATATCCGTTTTTGTTGGCTCCAATACGGACAATTCTTCCTTGCTGCTGTAACCGACGGAGTATTTTTCGCACCCCACTATCTGACAGAGAAAGCATCTGCATTAGTTGAGGAATGGTGATTGCGGGCGTTGCCCGGATGATATTCAACAACTTGTCCTCCGATTTATCCGTTACTTTATCCGTTACTTTATCCGTTACTTTATCCGTTACTTTATCCGTTACTTTCTGCTGCTCCTTGATGGTTTGAAGGATACATCTCAGCATAAAAGTGATGAAGATAGTACTATTTCCCTGCGAGTCGGATTGCGCAGTGGCATCGTAGTAGTCTTGTTGGTGTTGTTTTACAATGGTTTCTATCGATAGCCATGCAAATATACCTTTCCAACGACTAAGCAGCATTGTCTGCCAATAGCGTCCCAAACGTCCGTTGCCATCCATGAAAGGGTGGATAAACTCGAACTCATAATGAAACACGCAACTGCTGACGAGCGGATGGGTATCTGTCGTGCTAATCCACTCAAATAAATCCGCCATCAAGAATGGTACTCTATCCGCCGGCGGTGCCATGTGGATACACTGCTCGCCTGCAAAAACACCTACACCACCCTTTCTATATTGCCCTGCGTGCTCTACAAGGTCGGTCATCATTAGTTTGTGGGCGCGCAGTAAGTCTTTCTCGCGGTGAGCGTCCAAAGATTGCATCAGTTGGTAGGCTTGTACGGCGTTCTTGACCTCTTGTATCTCGTTGGGTGCTCCCAGTACGTGCTTACCGTTGATGACATCCGTTACCTGTTGCAGCGATAGGCTGTTATGCTCTATCGCCAAAGATGAATGGATGGTTTTAATCTGATTTTCCTTTCGCAGCATTGGAGAAGGCATGCGTGTCCCAAGCACGACACTTAATGCTCCAATCTGCTCTGAGATTTCAGCAACCAGCCGCAGAATTTCATCTGTTATGGTAAAGGGAGGGAGGTACATTGGTGGGTGTTTGTATTTATTATCATGTGTGCAAAGTTTGCACGTGGGATTCAATCAATTTCTATTATTGAGCAGTATGTGCATTTTGCACTAACTAGATTTAAATGCTCTATACAAATTTTATTGATGCCTCTATGTAAGTGTCGGGAACGGATTCTTCTATAGCTGAAAATACTGCAACATATCCTTCTTCTTTCATCAAATTTGTCTCTTCGGCTTTTACTATATTTATTTCAAATAGACCGTCTTCCGTATTCGGTATGCTTTCTAAGAAATATGCATAACTTTCATCATCATAATTTCTGTCAAGTTTGTTGTATGGGCAAGTGAATTGATATCTCGTTCCCTCGTACTCAAAAGTCGCTTGGATATTTGTGTTATTTTGTATCATTTTTAATTCATTTACCATATAATATTTTCAGAGTAGTAGTTGATCTGAACAGTTTGTTGTTCTTGTGGTGTTAAGGATAAGTGCTCAATAGGATTTTTGATGTAGTTCAACTTTGGTGTATTAGTCAAATTACTTACAACTACCAAAACATAGTCATTCTTATATTCACTTGCTTTATTGTATTCATTTTGAGTTAGACGAATACTTCCTTTTGTGGTGCGTAAACCTTTTACTTCTGCTAAAAAATATGAATTATCGCATTGTACTTGAAAGTCATAACCATCTCCCCATAAGCGTGCATCCTCTAACACACCTGTTGTAAACAGTGGAATACTTCTATAGTTGTTAATAAAATAAAATTCAGCTTCTTTTCCTGTTTCTTGTAATTGTTTAAAACGGGACTTTTGGGTTGGAGAAATTTGTTCTGTAGGCAATACAATATCAGAATCAAAATCTTTAATGTATAATTTCACAATATTTGCAAAGCCATGTACGTCTTCGTTCCCGAATAAACTATCAATGAAAAGTTTTATATGCTCTCTTTGATTTCGCTGAAACCAACCTCGACGACCATTATCAAAGTAAGGATCAAAACTGTCCATTCTATTAGATACCGCTTTTTCAGTGTTTGCTAATCCAATAGAGACGATATATCTCGCAAAAGCAGCTTTTGATACTTGATTAAATTCGCGAACAAAAGCATTATCAAATTTGGCTAGCCCATAGCCAATAAGATTCATTATCTCGGATATTTTTTCTTCTCTGTTTACCATTTCCAATCGCTATTATTGAATAGTTTTGAATGCTATGGCTTGTGAGATCATCTCTGCATACACTTGTAATGGGAAAATCCCCCGTTACTTCAGGCAAAACATCAATAATCTTTTGTATCTCTTCTATACTCAACTCTATCTTATCTCTAACAATAGAAAGCCCCGTAACTCGCATTATTGCATCTTTAACTTTTCTCTCTGTTAGCATATCCTCACGCTTTTATCATATTGCTCTCTCATAAAAGGCATCTGAAAAAGTTTTAACCGAAGACTTTACAATGGCTCTAATTGCTTTTTCATTATCTACATTCATAATCTCTATTCAGATTATATTGTTTCTATATGTCTCTATTGTATATATGCAAAAGATTGTGGAGCATAATGAATATTATAATCACTCAATCTACGTGCATGGGCGTAACGTTTTGCATTGCGTATCTTTATTGCATATGCCTTTTCTTTGTTCGCAAAATATGACATGTAAAAGTCATGCGTTATTCCTGCATGATGCTCTGTCTCATTCCAAATTGTACTTAAGTCATCATTTAAGATGCGATCTATAGTAAACTCTCCGATTATCCTTTGAACAGGAGAGGAGGCATATACAATAACTGTTTTTACGTCCGCATTTTTGAAAATCGATTTTCGGAACTCATATTTTTTCGTTCCATCAAATATCTTTTCTGCGAACTCTGGTTTAATAGATAATAAAACTGTCATCGCTCTTTGTTTCATTAATGATTGTTTTTAATTGATCATTTGTTATTGGTTTAAATCCACGTGGCGCATCATTGACACCTGCTAAAACTTTTAAATCAATGAGCGTTTTCATATTTATTCGATGAGGGAACGAGTATAGATACAAAAATTTCACCACAAAAGGCCTTTCTATACTATATTGCCACATTTCTCGTAACTTATTTTCAGGGAATACACTACCTTTCCTACAATATTTTATAAAATCATCTTCATCTTGGAAATCATATCGTAATTCCTCGACTACACCTATTGTCGTAACTACACTTTTGTAATATCCACCTGTACGATAGAAGACTAAAATATCACCTGACTTGGGATGAGGTTCTATCGCTCGCGACACATAAACCTTTCCTATACCATTTCGATGAGGAAAGTCTTCAACAAATTCTTCTGGAGACTCCGTATTAAGTATCGAGTCTGGTAACAACTCTGTATGATAATCAGGATATATCGGCACGAGGAAGATATTTTGTTTCGTATTAACATACGGATATGTGCTTCTTAAATTATTGATATTCATATTAGGATGAAAATCACGCACATACACACGCTCATCCCCTTTCATTCCCCAGAACACGAATCCCCATTGCTCCAACAAAGTTATTAAACGGCATTGTTCCTCTCTTTTATCAAAGATTGTTACATATATTTCATCAACTTTGTTTTTCAGCGCATTATCAAATATTATCTTTAGGAAACGTTCTCCTAAACGGAAACCATTATTAATGACTTTGAAAGTGCCTACTTTAAGACGTTTCTTTGGCGGCAATACAGGATTGACATTGGAATAATCTTCGTCCATTCCCTCTACCTTTAGAAATAAGAACGATAACAACATTCCATTATTTGAGTTAATTGTAATGTAAGCTTCGTCATCGTATTTTTTGAGGAACCACTTATCAAACCCTTGATAATCCTCGCGAAGAGTATCAAAAAACTTGTCCTTTAGGTCTATTTTTCCGAATTTTAATTTTTGCACATTGAGTACTTTATAGTTTACCAATTCGGGGTGTTCCGTAAAAACTTTTTCAAGAAAAGAGTCAATAGTAAATACTTTATCTGCAATATTGAGTAACAAAGCTTTTGTATAGATTTTCTTATTTTCAGTTATAAGAATATCAGTACGCCCAACATAAACCTCATTCAGCAATGTCGTATCGTTCCTGTCGTTCTCTGTGTAATCTTGTTTCTCTGAAACTAATTGCACTTCAGATTGCATAGGTGATGGGATGCCTATAACTTCATAGCTATGTAGTTTGTTGAGAAATGTTGATACCGTATCTTTGTTCGGATTATTTTTAATTTCTTCAATGGTTACAGAATGAATACATTTTGTGTATTTTCCCCTATCCAACCAACGATATAGAATGCCAATGTCTTGCGAAACAAGTTTGTTTGCTTCGCGATGAATGATTATATTTGTATCAAGCAGGGCTTTCATCTCTTATTGTTCGTTTTGTTGTTTGGTTAGTTGGGCGAGGGTGAAGCCGCGGAGGGTTTTGTAGGTGGGTTGGGAGGGGTCGGTATTTGCTTTGTTGGCTGTTGATTGTTTGTGCCGGTCGAAAAGGTTCTGCCAGTAGGCGCGGCGGATGGGGTCGGAAAGTTCGGCTTTGGCTTGGGCTACGGCTTGGGCAAAACGGGTATTGAGTTCACGCTGGTGGGGCGTAATCTTCTTTGGATCACGATGCTTGGGGTAATTGCTAATCACCGTTTCTCCGTAACGAGTGGTAACATACGTCTCGTTGTCGCCGGAAAGTCTGCCACTGATACTGCTGAATGGTACTTCCAATGTTGCTTTTGCCATAAGCGTCTATTCCTTATGTTAACGTGAAGTCGAAATAAGATACATATTTTTAGCAGGCGGGGACGCCTGCGCACCCGGACTATTTTGTTACGGTTTTCTCTCTATGAAGGCAGGTGTCGTTGCCGTCTCGTTGCCGTGTCGTTGCCGTAACCGACGGCTGAAAGGCAAAAGATTGAGTCTTTCTTCCATTGAGTTTCTTCCATTGAGTTTCTTCCATTGAGTACTTGCTCATTATCCATTTGCGCGTTTGGCGGATAATCAGCCTGCGAAAAGCGAAGACTGCAAGTTGCGAAAACAAAGTTACCAAGTCGGCGGAGAGGTTTTTGTAAAACATAATTATTTACATTATTCCTCCGCCGACTTGGAGAGTCATAGATTAGTTCTTGTAGTTACGGGTTTTGCGTTCTGTAAATTCGTAGTCGAGGGGCTCTTTGATGAGTTCGGGCTCAGAGTCTTCGCCGGTGTATTTCCAGCAAGCGACATAGGAGAACTTATCATCCTGACGGAGTGCCTCGCCTTCGGGCGTCTGGTATTCCTCGCGGAAGTGTCCGCCGCAAGACTCCTCACGGTTGAGGGCATCGATAGCCATCAAGCGGCCAATCTCGATGAAGTCTGCCAGACGGAGGGCTTTCTCCAACTCGTTGTTGAGCGAGCCTGCCTCACCCGGGATGTAGACGTTGCTACAAAACTCTTTCTTGATAGCATCGATTTTCTCGATAGCCGTCTTGAGGCTCTCTGCGGTACGTCCCATGCCGACGAAGTCCCACATGACGAGACCCAACTCCTTGTGGATGGAGTCCACAGAGCGTTTGCCCCGGATAGCCATCAGGCGGTCGATTTTGTCTTGCACGTTCTTCTCCGCAGCGGCAAACTCGGGCAGGTCGGTAGACATACGGGGTACGCCGATTTGGTCGGAGAGGTAGTTTTGGATAGTGTAAGGCAATACGAAATAGCCGTCAGCAAGACCCTGCATGAGGGCGGAAGCACCGAGACGGTTAGCGCCGTGGTCGGAGAAGTTCGCCTCGCCGATGCAGAAGAGACCCTTGACGGAGGTCTGGAGTTCGTAGTCCACCCAGATACCACCCATGGTGTAGTGGATAGCGGGGAAAATCATCATCGGGTTCTCGTAGGGGTTCTCGTCCACAATTTTCTCGTACATCTGGAAGAGGTTGCCGTATTTCTGTGCAACGACATCCTTTCCGAGGCGCTGGATAGCGTCGGAGAAGTCGAGGAAGACAGCGAGACCGGTGTTGTTCACGCCGAAGCCTTTGTCGCAACGCTCTTTGGCAGCACGCGAAGCCACGTCGCGGGGCACGAGGTTACCGAAGGCAGGATAGCGGCGCTCCAAGTAGTAGTCGCGGTCTTCTTCGGGGATGTCGCGACCCTTGATTTCGCCGCGCTGCAACTTCTGTGCGTCTTCGAGTTTCTTGGGCACCCAGATACGTCCGTCGTTACGCAGGGACTCGGACATAAGGGTGAGTTTGGACTGGAAGTCGCCGTGCTTGGGGATACAGGTCGGGTGAATCTGCGCGTAGCAGGGGTTAGCGAAGTAAGCGCCGTGGCGGTACATCTGCATAGCGGCAGAGCCGTTGGATGCCATGGCGTTGGTGGAGAGGAAGAAAGTGTTGCCGTAGCCGCCGGAAGCGATGACTACGGCGTGTCCGAAGAAGCGCTCGATGCGACCCGTAACGAGGTTGCGAGCGATGATACCGCGTGCGCGCTCCTCGCCGTTCTCGTCCTTAATCATGACGATGTCGAGCATCTCGTGGCGGTTGTACATCTTCACCTTGCCCTTGCCGATTTGGCGGCTGAGTGCGGAGTACGCGCCGAGGAGGAGTTGCTGACCGGTCTGACCTTTGGCGTAGAAAGTACGGCTCACCTGCGCGCCACCGAAGGAGCGGTTGTCGAGGAGTCCGCCGTATTCGCGAGCGAAAGGCACACCCTGCGCAACGCACTGGTCGATGATGTTGTTGCTGACCTCCGCGAGACGATAGACGTTCGCCTCACGAGCGCGGTAGTCGCCACCCTTGATGGTGTCGTAGTAGAGACGATAGACGGAGTCGCCGTCGTTCTGATAGTTCTTGGCTGCGTTGATACCGCCCTGTGCGGCGATGGAGTGCGCGCGGCGGGGGGAGTCTTGGATGCAGAAGTTGAGTACGTTGAAGCCCATCTCAGCGAGGGAAGCCGCAGCGGAAGCGCCGGCGAGACCGGTACCTACGACGATGATGTCAAGGCGGCGCTTGTTAGCGGGGTTGACCAGTTTCTGATGGTCTTTGTAGTTGGTCCATTTCTTCTCGAGCGGACCTGCAGGAATCTTCGCCATCTCGGGCGTGATAATCTGCGTTTCTTTTGTTTTTGCCATAGTTTATTTGACTATTTACATTAAATTCGAGTGAATCTTAGTTATGTCGCCCTTACAGGGCTTATTTCGTGGGGCGTTTCTCTACGTAGGGGCGAGCCCCTACGCTGGTTTATGTCGCCCCGTTGGGGCTTATTGCCGTTAATTATTGATATCTTTGGCGGGGAGAAATATCGCCCCGTTGGGGCTTGCCGTTGATTTATGCGCAGAGTTCGGCGATGCCGACGTAGAGGTAGAAGAAAACTACGATAGCGAAGAGGGCTACTACGAGAGTGGCTACTACGGTACCGATGACTTTGATGCGCTTCATCCAGATGAGGTTGTTCCAGCCGAGGGTGTGGAGAGCCGACCAAACGCCGTGGTTGAGGTGGAACCACAGCGCAACGAGCCAGATGAGGTAGAGGACGCAGTAGATTTGTCCGCTGACGGGGGTGGTGAAGAGTGCCTTCACATACGCTGCGCCGTTCTGCGGGTCGAAAGCGCCGGTGTGGATGCCGGTGAGTTCGGCAAACTGCATCTTAAACCAGAAGTTGTAGAGGTGCAGGCAGATGAAACCGAGTACGCAGAGACCCAGCACGAGCATGTTCTCCGACTCCCATTCCACGCCTTCGCGCTTCGCGCTGACAGCATAACGGTCGTTGCCGCGGGCATGGCGGTTTTGGATGGTGAGCCAGATGGCATACGCAAAATGGAGCAGCACGAGTAGCGCGAGTCCCATGGAGCCGACGATGGCATACCAGTTAGCACCCAGCATTCTGCAAATCCAGTTGTAGGCTTCTTCCGAGAAGACCAAGGCGAGGTTCATGCAGCCATGGAATAGCAGGAAAAAGACCAAAGCAAGGCCGGAAATACTCATTACGAACTTACGGCCGATGGACGAGTTAGTTAACCACATAATGTTTTTGTTTTAGTTATTTATTTAATGATTTTTTAGTTTTCAGAGTGATTTTTGAGGGTGCTTATAGTCTGCTTATCGTCTGCTTATCCTCTCGAAAGCGTCGGCTAACTTTTCCCTTTTTAATCTTTTAGTAATTTTAACAGACAAACAAACCTTCCCCAATTAGCGCACAAAGGTACAAATTATTTTTGGGATATACAAGTTTTTGGGGCATTGTAAAGTTAAAATAGAATTTTTTGTTGATTTTTTGGCAAAAAAGTGTGCAGGATTTGCATATATGGGAAAAAGTTTGTACCTTTGTGGCTTAATTTGGATAATTAGGTGAAAAAGGCACGTAACATATTGATTTTAGCATGTCTCTTGTGCGCAGGAAGCGTTCGGGGACAGTATGTGGGCAGCGGCAGCAGCGTGTTCACGTTTTTGGATTTGCCTGTGTCGTCTCGACAGAATGCATTGGGCGGCAGCAACGTCAGTATCCGCGACGGGGATGTAAGCATGGCGATGTGCAACCCTGCCCTGCTTGGCGAAATGACGGATAAAGTGCTGCAACTGAACTACTCGTACTACCTGCCGGGGACGATGTTCGGGAGTGTGCTGTACGGGCATAACTTCGGTCGGTCGAAGATAGAGCGGGGGTATGGCGACATGCCGGACAAGCCGAATTATTTTGCAGTAGGTATTCACTATTTAGACTACGGGCATATGCAATATGCTGATAATGAAGGCAATCTGACGGGCGGGACGTTTACGGCGAAGGATATTCTGGTGGATGTGATGTATGCGCGGCAGTTGGGACCGCAGTTCAGCGTGGGTGTAACCCTGAAGCCGATTTATTCGATATACGAGTCGTATCATTCGTTTGCGTTGGGCGCGGATGTGGGTGCCCATTTCCAGACGAAGGACTCGACTTTTCAGATGGGCTTGGTGTTAGCGAACATCGGTTGGCAGTTGAAAGGATTTTATGCTGACGAGGGCGGCTCCAATCACGAGATGCTGCCGCTGAATTTACAATTAGGCTTGAACTACCGCTTCGCGCACGCGCCGATACGGCTGTCGATGACCATCCATAACCTGCAGCGATGGAACTTAGGCTACGAGTTCACCAACCCCGGGTATAACTCCATGACGGGCGAGTTGGAGAGCGTGGATGTCAAGTGGTATGATATGCTGTTCAGGCATACGATATTCGCGATAGATATTGTGCCTAAGAGCGAGCGATTCTATCTGACGCTGAGTTACAACCACCGCCGTCGGGCGGAGATGAACCTGAGCGACCAACGGTCGATGGCGGGATTTGCCGTGGGTGCCGGAGTGAGGATATACAAGTTCCGATTGGGCTTTGCGATGTCGCAGATGACGCGCAATAACTTCTCGTATCAGGTGGGGTTGAGTTTGGATATAAACAGCATGCTGAAATGATGTGTTTTTAACATATAATTATCGTGTAATTATTCATTAATTTTTAGAAAGCGAAACAGTTTTATTTCAACAAAAATTTCCAAAAATTATTCAAATATTTTTCTTCAACATATAATTTTCGTATAATTACTCATTAATTCATTACCAAAAACCAAATTAGTCTTTGACAGCTGAAATGGTTAGCTTATATCGGCTCCACGTTAATTATTCATTGATTCTGTCTTATTAAAAACAAAAGACTCTATCGTACTTAAATGAAAAAGATAATTGTTGCTATAGACGGGTATTCGTCCTGCGGGAAATCGACCATTGCAAAGGCGCTGGCGAAGCATGCGGGGTATATGTATGTGGATACGGGGGCGATGTATCGGGCGGTGGCGTTGTATATGTTGCGGCATGGGATAACGGAGGAGGCGGCTATCGTTGCGGCACTGGAGGATGTGCAAGTAGGGTTTGCCTTGCAAGCGGATGGTACGCAACATACTACTCTCAACGGCGAGGATGTAGAGGGGCAGATTAGGACATTGGAGGTAGGCAATAGGGCTTCGCAAGTGTCTCAGATAAAAGAGGTTAGAGCGTTTCTTGTTCGTCAGCAGCAGGCGATGGGTGAGGCGAAAGGGATTGTGATGGACGGGCGCGACATAGGGACGGTGGTCTTCCCGCAGGCGGAGTTGAAACTCTTCCTCACGGCTCGCCCCGAGGTGCGTGCGCAGAGGAGATATGATGAGTTGGTCGGGAAGGGAGAGCACCCTGATTACGAGGAGGTGTTGCGCGACGTGAACGACCGCGATTATCGGGATACGCACCGCGCAGAGAGCCCGCTTCGGCAGGCAGAGGATGCCGTGGTGGTGGACAACAGCGATATGACGCGCGAGGAGCAAATGGCGCATATCTACGGGGTGTTTGACAAGATTATTTCTTCCGCGGGCGAGACGCCCGCGTCCCCAGTAAGTTGAGTATGCAGGTAACAATTGATAGCGGTAGCGGGTTTTGCTTTGGGGTTACGAGTGCTATCCGCAAGGCAGAAGAGGAGTTGCAGAAGGGGGTGCTGTACTGTCTCGGCGACATCGTTCACAACGGGCAGGAGGTAGAGCGGCTGGCGGCTCTGGGGCTGGAGACCATAGACTATGATGACCTCCGCACCCTGCACAACGCGCGGGTGCTGCTGCGGGCACACGGGGAGCCGCCGAGCACCTATCATATCGCGCAACAGAATGATATTCAGATTATTGACGCGAGTTGCCCCGTGGTGCTACGGTTGCAGAAGAAGATACGCGACACCTATCGGCATATCCGCGAGACGGGGAGCCCGGCGCAGATAGTGATTTTCGGGCAGCGAGGGCACGCAGAGGTGATTGGTTTGGAAGGGCAGACGAACAACACGGCGATAGTGATTGAACGACCGGAAGAGGCAGAGAAGATTGACTTTCAGAGAGATATATACCTTTTCTCGCAGACGACCAAGTCGATAGAGGGCTTCCATGCGTTGGTAGAGTATATCCAGAGGCGATGCGGCGAGGGCGTGGTGTTTGAGTGGTATGACACGATATGTCGGAATGTCGCCAATAGAGTGGAGAAGTTGAGAGCGTTTGCCCGCGAACAGGATATGGTGATTTTTGTGGGCGGGAAAAAGTCCTCAAACGCCAAAGTGCTGTTCCAACACTGTCAAGAAGCCAATCCTCGCACGGTTTTTGTAAGTAGTGATGAGGAACTGACAGAGGACATTTTGGCAGCCTGCCGTGGGGCTGAGAAAGTAGGGATTTGCGGCGCGACTTCTACTCCGCTGTGGCTGATGGAGAAATGCAAAGAGAAACTATTAAACCTATAAATAACAATGGAATATAAAATCAACTGTATCGGTGTCTTCACCTCGGGAGGCGATGCGCCGGGAATGAATGCCGCACTGCGGGCAGTAACGCGGGCGGCGATTAGCAACGGGATTAAAGTGAAGGCCATCTACCGTGGCTACAAGGGGCTGATAGATGATGATATCAAAGAGTTTACCACGCAAGACGTGAGCGGTATTGTGCAACGCGGAGGTACGATTATCAAGTCTGCTCGTTGCATGGAGTTCAAGACTCCCGAGGGACGCAAGCAAGCCTATGAGAATATGGTGAAAGAGGGTATTGACGCACTGGTAGCCATTGGCGGAGACGGCACTTTCACCGGTGCACGACTGTTCGCACAGGAGTACAACGTGCCTATTGTCGGGCTTCCGGGAACTATTGACAATGACCTTTGGGGTACGGACGCGACCATCGGCTACGACACTGCACTGAATACGATTATGCACTGCGTGGATATGTTGCGCGACACGGCGACGAGCCACGAGCGTGTGTTTCTCGTAGAGGTGATGGGACGCGATGCGGGCTTCCTGACACTGAACGCCGCCATTGCTGCCGGCGCGGAGGCGGCGATTATCCCCGAGCGCGCCACTATCTTGGAACAGATAGAAGAGGCGATTGGTCAAGGCCGGCGCAAGAGCAAGAACTCGAGTATCGTACTCGTGCAAGAACATGCCATTGAGGGCGGCGCACAAGCCGTAGCGAAGATGATGGAGGAAGCGCATCCTGAGTACAGCACGCGCGTTACCATCCTCGGACATTTGCAGCGCGGCGGCTCGCCTACGGCAAATGACCGTATCTTAGCGTCTCGCATGGGTATTGCGGCTATTCAAGCCCTGCTGGAGGAACAGCGCAATGTG
This sequence comes from Paludibacteraceae bacterium, assembly GCA_051870955.1. GTDB lineage: Bacteria > Bacteroidota > Bacteroidia > Bacteroidales > Paludibacteraceae > Colicola. The sequence goes on from JBJECJ010000113.1 coordinate 23,661, forward strand.
ATGATAGGCATACAGAACGATGAGATTGTGTATGTGCCGCTGACGAAAGCCATACACGAGAAGAAAGATATCAAGGCTGACAAGTGGGCGGCTATGCAGATTTTGAGCATTTGATACCCACGGCGCCGAAAAGCACCGGCAGAAGGGTGTTGATGAACCAAAGGCAGGTGGTAGCCATGATGATATTGGCTTGCACATCGTGCATGTACTGACCAAAGACGAGTACCGCCCACGCGCCTCGAATACCTATATCGGCAGCAGGCATGTTGGGGGTGACGGTAACAAAGAGGTAGTAAAGCGGGATGCTGACGAGCGCCACCATAAAGGGAAGTTGTACCCCGCAAGCATAGAGCAGCAGCCATAGTTGAAGGCTGAAACAGATGTAGCGTAATAGCGATTGTAGCAGGATAATGCCACAGTCGCTATATTTTATGCCGTAGCGTTTTCCGATGACGGGAGCCAGTGCCAAGAGAAGAAGGAGTAAGCCCAAGAGCAGCATTGTCAGCCATAGATACCTCCGACTGTTCCCCGTGAAGAGGGCTTGATAATTGGTGAAAGAGAGGGCGAAAGCGGGCAATCCGAGCATTAGGATGACGGCTGTCAGGGCAATACTGCCCACCGCCGCCATGGAGATAGCGGGGAGGTAGTGGTTTTTGTCCTTCAACAGGAGTACGCGGGAAGGGTAATCGCCTATGCGATAGGGGGTTACGAAGGCTCCTGCCATGCCGTAGCAGACTTGTCGGAAGGCATTGCGGATGGTCAGCGGCTCAATGGTTTTGAGGAGCGTTTGCCACTTCCAAGCCTCGAGCAAAAGGTTGACGGGCATCAGCAGAAGGCAGGCTATCAGCGCGAGGAAGTGGGGAGCGGAGGTTTGGCGGAAGAGGCGCAAGAGGTCGGGATAATGGTCGAAAGTGCAGAGCGTGTATATCAAAAAAACATAGGCGGCAAGCGCAATCGCCCACTGCAAGGCTTTCTTGAGGACGGTTGTCCATCGGTTGGGGTTCTTCGGGCTCTCGGTCATCTCTCGGCAGAGGTAGGTTTATTGTACGGGAATAGTACGGGAATAGCACGGGAATTGTACGGGAATTGTACGGGAAAGACAGCATAAAGACCTTATCCTATCGGCTCACCAGTAAAAGCCTGTGTTGATTAAGAGAAAATCATGTTTATTCTGAA
>JBJECJ010000114.1:0-24663 GCA_051870955.1 Paludibacteraceae bacterium
GTCATCGATTATAGTTTCACGAGCAAATAAGCAGGAGACTTCCCGTAAAAGAAAGGATTGCAACCGATTTGTGTTGCAATCCTTTTTTATCCCTCAAAACAAATAAGAATACCATATACTCCGGTTGGACGCAAGTATCGTTGCTTCAGAATGGTGTGCAAACAGTGCTGTCCCTGAAAGATATGATTGTGGAGGTGAAGAATGAGGGAGAACAGTTCCTCATCAATATAGAGGCTCTCACGGCTGCAGGTGCAACTGTTGCGGCTACATTCCATGCGCCGATGCCGGTCTATGTAATGGAGTAATGGTATGATTGTAAAGGAAATCGGCTGTTGGGTGCATACCGACAGCCGATTTTTTTTATGTTTATTTGCATAGTCGAAAAAAAAGCAGTACCTTTGCGGCAGGTTTTGACATTGCGACCACAATAGAAAAAGATATGGAGAAGATAGCCAGTTTTCAGATTGACCACGAGCGTTTGCTGCCGGGTATCTATGTCAGCCGCAAGGATAGCGTTGGCGGCGAGACGGTAACCACTTTCGATATTCGCATGAAGGCGCCCAATCGCGAGCCCGCATTGGGGCAGGGCGCGCTGCATACCATCGAGCACCTTGCCGCTACCTATCTGCGGAACGACCCCGAGTGGAAAGACAGGGTCGTCTATTGGGGACCGATGGGCTGTCTGACGGGGAACTACTTGCTGCTGCGCGGAGACCTCCGTAGCGAAGACATCATCGAACTGCTGCAACGGACGTTCGCCTTTGTGGCAGACTACGACGGCGAGGTGCCGGGGGCGACGGCGCGCGACTGTGGCAACTACCTGCTGCACGACCTGCCCATGGCGCGCTACGAGGCACGGCGCTATCTGGAGGTGCTCCACCACCTGACACCCGACCGATTGCACTACCCGCACTAAAAGCACAACGCACAATAAGAAAAGCCGCTCAGCAACTTGCTGAACGGCTTTTTCCTTGTGCGCAGGATGAGACTCGAACTCACACGGTCTTGCGACCACTACCCCCTCAAAGTAGCGTGTATACCAATTTCACCACCTGCGCTTGGTGCCCAGAACAGGACTCGAACCTGCACGTCTCTCAACACTCGCACCTGAAACGAGCGCGTCTACCAATTCCGCCATCTGGGCTCACTACTTCAAAGAATTTCTGCTTAAAAAAAGCAGGAACTTGTCCTGCTCTTTGAGCGGCAAACGAGACTCGAACTCGCGACCCCGACCTTGGCAAGGTCGTGCTCTACCAACTGAGCTATTGCCGCATTATGTGAGAGACCACAATGCTTTCTTTCCGAAAGCGAGTGCAAAGGTACTGCTTTTTTTTGATATGACCAAATTTTTTGAAAAAAAAATGCAGAAAAAGTGCATTTTCTTGGTTGGAGCTATGTTATATGGCTTTTTTTTACTAATTTTGCACCCGATTTCGAGGATTAATGACCGCTTCGCTGAAAGATGAAGGATAACAGACCTATCACTTTCGTCGTTGCAAAACAAATCCGTCCTTTATCCTTTACCCGCAAACATGGAACTGACTCCCGAACAAATAGAGCAAAAACGGCTGCAGAGCCGGCTGACGAAGCGTTTCCACAAGGCGTGCGCCGACTATGGGCTGATAGCCGACGGCGACCATATCTTGGTCGGGCTGAGCGGCGGCAAGGACAGCCTTGCGCTGGTGGAACTGCTGGGCAAGCGGGCGCAGATATTCGTGCCGCGTTTCCGCGTAACCGCCCTACACGTGCGCGTGCGCGAGCGCGCGTACCTATCTGATATGTCGGCGTTGGAGCAGTTCTGCCGAGCATACGGCGTGCCGCTTGTCGTGAAGGACACGGCGATAGGCGAGGTGCCCGACGCGGGCGAGAAAGACCCCTGTTTCCTCTGCGCGTGGTACAGGCGCAAGGTGCTGTTTGAGACCGCGCAGGAACTGGGCTGCAACAAGATTGCGCTCGGCCACCACAAGGACGACATCGTGGAGACGCTGCTGATGAACCTCCTCTTCCAGGGCGCCTTCGCTACCATGCCGCCATGCCTGCCGATGGAGAAGATGCCTATCAGCCTCATCCGCCCGCTCTGCCTGATAGAGGAGAAAGACCTCGCCCGCTATGCCGAGATGTGCGCTTATCCGAAGCAGACGCGCCTGTGTCCCTTCGAGAAAGCGTCCTCGCGGGCGGAGGTCAAGCAGTTGCTCACCGCCTTGGAGCGCCTCAACCCGAACGTGCGCGACTCGCTCTGGGGCGCCATGGAGAACGTGAAGACAGACTATCTGCCCCAAAAAAATATGAAAGCATAGGGCTTTGTCTTCCAAACTCAGAGCATACGCATGTTAATTGTTAATTGTAAATTGTAAATTGTTAATTGTTAATTAAATACAATGCAAGGATTTTATACTGTTTTGCTGTTGGTTTGCTCCAATGTGTTTATGACATTGGCGTGGTACGGGCACCTGAAACTGGGTGAACTCTCGTGGTTCCAAAAATGGCCCATGATAGCCGTGATAGCCTTCTCGTGGGGTATCGCGTTCTTCGAGTACTGCTTGCAGGTGCCTGCTAACAGGCTGGGGTTTGGGGCGAACGGCGGACCGTTCAACCTTGTGCAACTGAAAGTCATTCAAGAAGTTATCACGCTGATAGTGTTTGCCGTCTTCAGCGTGATAGCCTTCCATACCCAACTCCGTTGGAACCATCTCGCGGCGGCGCTCTGCCTCATTGCCGCCGTCTATTTCGTCTTCGGATTCAAGTAATCCGCCCAACGCCCTCTTAATTCTTAATTGTTAATTCTTAATTTGCTTAACTCTCCCGCCAACCACTCGGCGCGCTGTTGTTTGTGCTCGGCGTACATCCAGTGGGCGCAGTCGAGCGGTGTGAGCAGCGTCTTCGGACACGTGAGGCTGTTGAAGACGGCGTAGGTGCTCGTCGGGCAGCACACTTGGTCGTTGTACCCGAGCATGAACCACACGGGACAGCGCACGAAGCGCGCGAAGTTCACCACGTCGTAGTATTCCGTCACTTTCTGTTTCTCCTCCGACAGTTCGCGCCACTTGGGCCATCCCGCGGCGCGTCCCCGCACATACCCTGCTATCTCCGCGAGGGCGGGGTAGGAGGCGGCTACGGCTTTGATACGCGGGTCGAGCGCGGCATGCACGATGGTCAGCGCACCGCCTTGCGAACCGCCGTAGCAACCTATGCGCGCCGTGTCCACACACGGCAACGAGCACAGGAAATCCACCGTCTTCACCGTCCCCGCATACACGCGGCGGTAGTAGTAGCGCTCGCGGTCGTCGAGGTGGATGGTGTTGTAGTCGCGCAGCGCGTTGGCGCGCAGGTCCGTATAGACCTGTTGCGGCAGGTTCACGGGGATACCGTTGATACCCATCTCCAGCGTGATGATACCGTGCGCGGGGAAGAAATCCACATCCCCCGGGTGCGGCTTCACGCCCGCCCCGGGCCACAGGACGACGGCGGGATACTGCTCCGCGGCGTGCAGCGGGTCCACGCCGCGCGGCACGGCGAGCGTCCCGTAGAGGTAATGACCCTCGTGGAAGTTCTGAAAACGCACCTCATACACATCCGCGTCGGGCGTGCAGTGGTCGGGTAGCAGTGTCAGCAGCGGGCGAAGCGGCACGCGACGCGCCTCCTCGATGGTCGCCTCCCAGAACGCCTCGAAGTCCGTGGGAAGCGGCGTCGTCGGCGCTATCCGCTCGGGCGAGAAGGCGAGGTTGATGGTGTTCGTGTAGGTCTTTCCGCCAACCTCGACGCTGGCGCTCAGCGTCTTGAAGCCCGGCTGCGCGGCACCCGTCAGGCGCAACCGCTGCACACCGCTCTTCCCCGTGCGCAGAACACCCGACTTCTCGGCGGCATGCTGCTCCATACCCCACTCATAGCGCACCTCGGCGTCGGGAATGGGCACATAATGACAGACGGCGGCAATCTCTATCTCCACCGACTCACCCACCGTATACGTCCAGTCGGCGTGGTCGGGTACAAAACGAACGGAGACATAGTCGCGCACATTGGTCTTCTGCGCGACGAGCCCGAGGCTCAGCACAAGGCATAGAAGCAGGGAAAAGGTCTTTCTCATGGCGGTAAATATATTGAAATCCGCTACAAAGATACTACTTTTTTCCAAAATAAGCAAATCTTTTTCGTGCTTTTTTTTCGCGGGTCTATCGCGGGTCTATCGCGGGTCTATCGCGGGTCTATCGCGGGTCTGTCTCGGGTAAGTGTCAGGTAAGTCTCGGGTAAGTCTCAGGTCTCCCGTAACATTACCGCAGGTCTCTCGCAGGTCTCCCGCAGGTCTCCCGTGTGTCTGTCCTCCGCCTTTTGCACCGCATATGCCGCTTTTGTCAGAAAATCCCCGTATTCTACCCAAAAATACCACACAGAATAAGCAAAAACATACCAAAATACCACAAAATTCTACTTTTTTCCTGTTTTTTCGCGCAATTATTTGCGTATTCAGAAAAAAAGCAGTAACTTTGTGCCGCTTTTTGAGAATGATATTAGTCTAATTAAGGTGCCGTAGAACCTAAAACCCGCTGCATGTATGCTGCAACTAACTGAAAATCAATGTATTACCCCCCCCATGTATATACTGCTTCTCAGCAAGGAGGAGCAACTGCTTCATCGGGTATAGTATGGAGTAGTTCTCATTCCTCTTCTTTTTACACCACCTCTGCTTATTCCGCTTCCTTACGGGAGCGTTCTTTTGCTATGCACGAGACGGCGAATAGCGATTGGGGCTACGAATCATCGTCCTCTTCGCTGTCGTCCTCTCCCTCTTCGTCCTCGTTTTCTTCGTCCTTCTACTCCACTTCGGCATATGTGTTGCAGTCTGCCCGCAGCATGTCGGGTAGTGTGGTGGTAGGCACTCCTGCGGGTGCGAATAGTATGGCAGTGCAGGCAACATACACAGACTTCGCGCCGCAGAACACGGGGATGGCACAGGTGAACCGCTTCTACGCCATGGCGGACGACATGTACGAGCAGTACCTGTCGGCGGACGCGGGGCAGAGCAAGATGTACGCGCGCGGCAGCAGACCCGATGACGGACCCACGCTGGGTGAGTTGACCCCCGTGGGCGATGCCGTGCTTCCCCTGCTGGCGTGCGTGATTGCCTACGCGGCGTTTAAGATACGGAGAATGATTAACCTTAAGAAAGCAAAAACCTTATGAGAACGAATCGAGAGAACAAGATAGGTCGCGCGGTGCGCATGTGGTTGTCTGTCATGGCGATGGCGCTTCCCCTGCTGTCCGCGCAAGCGGAGACGGCGAGCGAACTGCTCGCGGCAATGGACGGCGACACGATAACGCTGGCGTACTCCAACAACAGTACGCAATACTACCTCATGGCGAACGGCGGCACCTCGGTAACGGCAGTAGAGATAGCCGACACGACCGCACTGTGGGAGGTGAACTTGGAAGGTTCCGGCTTTCGACTGAGGAGTATCTTTACCAACAACTGGTTGTACATCAAACCCAGCAATCATGGTAACGGTCAGAATGTAACTTTTACCTATTCGTTAGTAGCAGAGCGGGGACAATCCACTCTTCTTCGCTTGTCTACTCCCTATGTAGAATCTGACTATATCGGCGTAGGGCGGGGATTTGCAGGTGTCTATTTTCTCACGAATAGTGGTTCTTCCCGCTATATCTACTATGATGCAGGCAGGGCTAAGAAATGGTCCGCTCAAGGTGAGACTTCCACGATGCGCATAGAGCAGTGGACGAGGTATTCTTCCTCGGCGTATGAGATAACGACGGACTACTCGGTGTGGAACATGCCCTTTGTGGACGAGGTGCATGCGTTCAGTAAGAATCAGGTGCACTCCAACACCTACAAGGTGTGGTTGCGCACGGTGTCCTACCTCTATTGCCGCCCGGAGGGCGTGAACAGCCTGCCGCAACTCCTCTACTCGAACAGCAAGGTAGAGACGGACGCAGTGAGCCCCACCTACTATTGGGCATCGAACCTCGACACCGAGACCTCCCGCTTGACCGCTACACAGTTCGTCAACTCGGGCGAGATAGAGGAGGAGAAGGCTCGCGAGATGGTGAAGGCGACGGTAGCGAAGGGAACCAACGTGGGGGAATGGACGGTAACGATGGCGCCGCAAGGGAAGAGCCCCATCAACCTGCGGGACTCGAACGGCAACTACACCGACTACACCGACTACTGGGTGATGACCGTCGCGTCCACGGGGCGCGATGAGGACGAGCCCGCAAGCAGTACCATCAAGCGTCCCGTGGTGCGCGTGGCGGGACACCACAGGCAGATGGACGGACTCTACGCAAGCACCTCACCCACCAACTACTATTTCACCACCGAGGGCGGTACACACACCTTCCAAAGTAACCTGACCCTGATAACGGGCAGGGCGATATTCGGCAAAGACGAGCAAGTGCTGGAGAACACGTACGCCAACAATCAGGCAGGCTATGTCTTCTCTGATACCACGCAGAAAGTGCTGAGCCTCAAAGAGGTAGCGGTAGCGTTCTCTGCGGGGGAGGATACATGGGTCTCTGCCGCAATGGTCGAGGACGGCAGTAGCAACACCTTCACGGCAACGGCAACCGCTAACTACAAACCTGCCTCTCGCGCCGCCTCCTTGCTCTCCACCTACACCTACACGGACAATGGCAAGGAGTACGGCACCACCGTGCAGACCCGTATCTACCAAGCGGGCTCGAACGAGACGGGCGAGGTGAAGATGAGGCACCAACCGGGCGCGGGCAACACCTCGCTGAACGAACACGGCATGCAGGCGGTGCACACCGTGGAGAAGACGATATACTACGTGCCCGACGTGGAGATGGAGTTGCAACTGAGCCAGGCGACCTTCAAGGGCTACATGCGCTGGTACGACTACGAGACAGACAAAGACCCGATGTTCGACAAGGACGGCAACGCCATCGAGAAGTTCTGGGTGCGGGAGCCGACGACCCAACTCGACACCTATCTCTTCAAGTCCATCAACATGGACGGCAAGACCTCCCACGGACGCTATGCCGATATGACCCTGATAACGGGCGGTTGCGGCGGCGTGGGAAATGCAACGCCTGTACCGAACCCCACCATCAAAGCCAACTGGACAAAGGCGCAGACGGTGAAGGGCGACGGCAGACGCGACATCGCCTGCGACGTGAGTTGCTACTTGGACTATTCCATCACCGACACGGCTATCACCGAGCCCACGCTCTCCTACCGCCAGATATTCCACCTGCGCCCCGCGGAGGAGATAGCCAAGAAAATTTCCGACTGCAAGGCAAGTAAAGGAGAGTACTTCGAGGTGCACCACTACACCGCGCCTACGGGGCAACCCGTGCACCTATCGACCAATATCAAGCACTACGACAACTCCAACATAGCCGACCTCTGCATGTTCTACTACGACGCGAAGGGCAACCTGCAGCGCATAGGAAAGGGCTACAGCGAGGCGGTATGGTACAAAGACGGCGTGAAGATGAGCGTTGTCAACCGCAGCGAAGACAACGTGGTGGTGGAGTCGGCAACGGCGGACACCGTGGTCTATGACCTGCGCCTGCCCTCTTCGGTGAGCGGGCTGGGAGAAGACCTGCTGCTGGTGCGCTTCTATGTGGTCTTCGCGCCCTACACCCTCTACGGACCTATCCAACAGACCCTGATTACCCAAGAGGAGATAGCCAAGAACTACGACATCCTCGCGGAGCAGGACTTCAACTTCGACAAACCCGGCACCACCGACGTGAAGTACTACGACGGGCACCTCCCGTGGGATGAAGCGACCTACGGCTACGTTTATCCCGCAGCGACCTCGCCCGACTACATCCGTGTGGTCAATACGGACTTCCCCTACTACGGCGAGTACACCATCACGAACCGCGTGAACCAAGGCGCTTGGGCGGTGGGCGAGCAGCACGGAGGTGCCGCCAACGGCTACTGCTTCTATGCCGACGGCACCATTGTCCCCGGACTGGTAACATCCGTCTCCACCGACGCGCAGATATGCTCCGGGCAGCAGATGTTCTTCAGCGCGTGGGTCTGCAATCCGAACAGCGACGGCGGCGAAGGCGATAACCCCGTCTTCCGCTTCAACGTCCAAGGGCGCAACAAGGAGAACGGCGAGTGGACCGATTGGGAGAACGTGGGGCAGTTCTACACGGGACCGATAGCGAAAGGCGGGAAGTGGTACCAGGTGAAGTTCCCTATCGTGAGCGAGAAGAACTACGACGAGTCGCGGGTGTCAATCTACAACTTCGCCCCGACCAACTCGGGCAACGACTTCCTTGTGGACGACATATGCCTGTTTGCGTCGCGTCTCCCGCTGCAAGCCTACCAAGCGACGACCACCTGCGCCGAGGATAGCAACGAGGTGATAATCAGTCGTATAGACTACACCCGTCTGACGGGCGACTGGGCAGGAAAACTGATATACTACCAGGTCTATAACACCACGGGCGACAGCGCGCTGTGGGCGAAGTACTACCGCTACGGCGAGATGGACAAGGAGACCTATCCCGACATCCGCTACGGCTATGTCTGTATCCCATGCCATGAGTACGACCCCTCTCGGTCGGGAGACCCGAACTACCAAGACGAGCACCTATATATGAAAGGCGACGAGTCGAAGATGGTGTACTCCTCCGTCACGCAATTCATTGACACGTTGCTCGAACTGAAAGAAAAACACGGTCGCGTGCGGGCGCAGAAAGCCTATGTGAAGACCTATGACAACGCGCAGGACACGGAGGGCAGGTGGGTGCTCTATGTGGGGGAGATTATCTCGAAGGAGCAGTTGAAGAACACCTGCAAGTACGAGGTGCGCATGGCGGGCAGCGAGAGCGACCTGTCGAACCCCGACTGTGCTTTGCAGGCAGAGTTGCCGCTCAACCACCAGGCGACCTTCCTCTTCAACGGCAAGGTAGCACCGGAGGAGGGCGTGTGCGCCAACAACTTGTACCCGATAGACGTGGTGGTAACCAACCAGTACGTGGACGAGCAGGGACATTCGCAGACTATCCAAGCCAACGCCTATGCCGACTGGCTCGTGGCGGACCGGGCGGACGACATCTTCCGCGACGACAAACTGAAGACGCAGGAGAACATCGACAAGGCGAACGCCGCTTTCCTCGCCAAGTACGGCTACGACCGCGGCAAGGTGGAGGACGCGATACGGTGCATGCGCCAGCAGCCCACCGACGGCAAGCCCAACCCCAACCTCGAGGTGAGCGACGCCGAACTGCTGGTTACCACCGAGTGGATGCAGGAGCCGTGGAAGGTAGAGTTGCTGCAAGACCTTGCCGCCCGAGGCTACCTGAAACTCAGGCAGCAGACGGCATGGTGCTACATGACCTCCGAGGACACCGTACGCTACTGGATTTTCCCCATCTCAGGCACGGCTGAGGCAAAGGTGGGCGAGGACACCATCACGCTCAACGACTGCAACACACCGTCCTACATGCGTATATGCGTCAACAAAAGCGACTACAACTTCTCGCTCAGCCCGCTGCCGAAGGAGGATATGGACGAGCAGCAACGAGGGCAACTGCCCGGGCTGCGCGTGTCGGCAAGCGACGCGAACAAGCCTATCGTGTCGAGCATAGGCGAATGTTCCGACAAGGTGACGGGCTTGGTGCCGGACAGTTGCAAACTGACGGACACGAACGACCCCGCTGTGCTGGAGGCGATAAAGAAAGAGGGCTTCCAAATGGGGTACAGCAATGTGCTGAGTGAGAATAAGCAAAGCCTGACCCTGACTCCGCTGGCGAACAACACCGACACCATGCGCGCCGGCTACACCTATACCATGCGCGTGAAGATGTTGGGCTCGGGCGGCGTAGCGGACGGCTGTGATGTGGGCTACAGTTATTTCAAGGTGATGGTGCTCCCCGACACGATGATTTGGTCCCCGACGGTGAGCACGGAGTGGGGCGACGACCGCAACTGGCGAGGCATAGCAAACGGAGACACGATAGCGGGCTATGCTCCGCTGGCGGAGAAGACCAATGTGGTGATTCCCACCATGGAAGACCCCTCGCAATATCCCTACATCTCGCTCTACAACCGCTATCCGACGGACGCCAACTACACCTCCCACGGCTGCAAAGACATACAGTTCTACAAGAACGCCATCCTCATCAACCAGCACCTGCTCGACTACAAGCGTGCGTTCGTGGACATGGTAATCAACTCTGCGCGATGGTACTCCGTGGCGGCACCGTTGCAGAACATGTACTCCGGCGACTTCTTCATCCCCCACAGCGGCAAGTACACGGGCACATGGCAGAACTTGGAGTCTTCCCGTCCCTTCGAGACAGAGACCTTCAAGGGCACGCGCACGAGCGATGCCGCCTACGCTTTCGCCGTGGCATACTACAACAAATCCGTGAATGTTTACCACTCGGTGGACAACGCCTCCACCGTGCTGTCTGCCAAGACGGCGGCTTTCGCGCGTTCGAATGCGATGAACGAGGAACTGAAAGCAGGCACAGGTATGCAGGTGCGTGGCTACGGTCCGGGAGACGACGGAGAAGAGTTGGTGGTGCGTCTGCCCAAGACAGATGAGAAGTACTACTATTACTACACAGACGGCAGCCAGAGCACCAAGTGCGACTCTATCGCGAACCGCAACTGGGGCTACCACTTTGCCTTCACATCCTCTGCGGAGGACACCACCATGCTCATCACCCTCTCCAATGAGCAGGAAAGCGAATACTTCCTCTTCGGCAACCCCACCATGGCGTACATCGACATGGAGCGTTTCTGCAACGACAACGCGGAGAAAATAGAGAAGATGTTCCAGTACATGGACGGCACGACGTGGAAGACCATGTCGCCGAACACGGGCACAGGCGCGTTCGACGACCGCTTGGTGGCACCCATGCAGTCTGTCCTGCTGCGCGCCCTCTCTCCGGCTGCCACGCTCACCCTTCGCCTCAAGCCTGCCCACCTGACCGGACTCGTGCAGACCGACTACACCGACGACAACTACATGCCCTCTTACAAGCCCGCCCGCACGGCGGCACCTGCGAGGGAGAACGGCTGGAGCGAGACCATGCCTGCCGTGATGGACATAGCACTCTACACCCCGCTCGCAGACTACGAGAACCAAGCCTATGCCACCGCCTTCGCCGCCCTGGCGACCAACAGTAGCGCGAGCGACGACTACGTGCAGGGCGAGGACGTGCCCTTCATCTCATCGGGCATAGAGACGGCGGACAACGTGGTGGTGTCGCCGCTGAACATCTACACCCTGTCGGGAGAACAGACCCTCATGGCGGACATACGCCGAGAGATAAGTATCATCCCCATCGGCATGGTCGTCAGCGACGAGATACGAGAGGACTACGACAGCCTCTACCTCTCTTTCCGACTCTCCACTGCATGGCGCGACAAGTGCTACCTCTGCGACAACCTCGCGCGCACGCGCGTTCCTATATGGAATGACACAAGGGTGAAAGTGCCGGTGCCTGCCGCCAACCACGAGTTGCGCTACTACATCGAGGGTCCCGCCTACCTCCCCGCCGGTCCCGACACCCCCACGGATATTGAGAACAACGGAAACAACGATAACTACGGAAACTACGAAAACAACGAAAACTACGTAACCACCGCAAAGGTACAAGTCTATACCCCCGCCCCGCAGACCGTTACCGTAGTGGCAAACACACCCATACAACAAGTCCGCATCTTCGACCTCACCGGCCGCCCCCTCCTCATAAAGTCTCCCTTTAAGGGAGATTTAGAGGGTCTGGGAGATTTAGAGGGTCTCCTCACCCCCGTCCTAACCCTCACCGTACCAAGCGGCATCGCCATCGTAGAAACCACTCTCTTTAACAACACCACCACCCGCACCAAACTCCTCGTACCATAGGGATAAACACATATATAAATAGACGCCTGCATACCGCTCTGACGGATATGCGGGCGTCTGCTGTTGCAACCCGTAAACGAAAATACGGATAAAATAGGGGGCAAGTGTTGTATATATCGAAAAAAAGCAGTACCTTTGCCCCCGATTTGCTGATAGCAGATTGATATAAATAGTAGGTATCAGGAGTAACGCCCTGATTGAAAAGGGAATACGGTGAGAATCCGTAACAGACCCGCTGCTGTGAGTCCGCACTACGCTTGAAACAGGAAGTAGTGTTGTTCGCGAGAAAAAGCCACTGATACAGGTCAACTGTATTGGGAAGGTAGCGAAAGGGGACAAGTCAGAAGACCTGCCTATTGTTTGTTCGCACAATGCTTTCGAGGAATAGAGCAGCGAGACCTCCTTTTTCATGCAATTCGTCTTATCGCCATCAAGGCGGTATAGAGGTGTGGCTTGGTAATCTATTCTCGAAACAAAGGGAGTAGATTTTTTTATTAACCATAAACACAAACGTACACACATGAAAAAGAGATTCTTTTGGAGGGCACTTGGCGTGTTGTTGCTAAGTCCCGCTCTGCACCTTCAAGCAGAGGATGTCCTAATGCCTCAACTGGGGAAACAGGTGGTGGAAGTAGCCGCCGACCAAGTCTTGACCTACTATGATTACAAGGGGACGGAAAGCATGCCCGCCACCTCTGCGGGAAGTGCTTTTGCCACCACTATCTTCAAACCTGCGCAGACGGGCTATGCCGTGCGTATTGAGTTTCAGGAGGTGGAGATTAAGACCTATAGTGCATCTTACAATGCCTACCTAAAGATTTATGATGGTGTATTCGACACACTGAGTGTAACCTATCCGACGCAGGCGAGCAGCGTAACGACAACCGGTTTCCCACATACTACCGCGCAACTCGACAGTCTTGTAGGAACTTATACCAATCTGTCCTACACCTCCGCAGACCCAGAGGGGGCGCTGTCTGTCTGCCTGCAATTCAAGAACCCCAATACCAGCAAGGGCTGGGTGGCAACAGTCCGTTGCATTGAGGTCAAGCCGATGGAGGTGAAGGAAGTCGCTGCCGACTACACGCAGGTGGATACCGAGTTGTATCCTAATAAGCAGGCTGTCAGCCTTGCCGCCCTTCGTATCACCACGGAAGGACTTAGCCCTGCTGCCACGCTCCAAACGGTCTCGTTCACCCTTGCTGGTGAGGGTATCTTCCAACCCTCTGCGCTACGTCTCTATGCCGGCAGTGCTTCGCGTACTGCCGCGCTGTCGGAGATAGCCGCTACCCTGATAGAGACGGACGGACAGTACACCTTCACGCTGACCGACTATGTGCTGGCTTCCGGCGATAACTATTTCTGTATAGGCGGCGATGTGTTGCCCTCTGCACCTTTCCATGCCGTTTCCACCCTCACGCTCACGGGCATACAGACCTCGCAGGGCATTCTCTCCTTGTCCGCCTCTGCTGCCTCGCAGACCGTAGCCGCTATGGTGCTGATGGCGAACGGCAAGCAGCAACTGTCGGTCTCGCAGCCCGTCTTGCTCTATGACGACGGAGGACCGGAGGGAAAGATATCCAACAATTTTGAGGGTACCTATACCTTCCTCCCGACTACTCTCGGCAGCAAGGTGGCTATTGACATGCGCAATATCAGCATTTTCTATACCTCTTCCGCCGTGAGTGTGGGCAATCAAGACATCTTGGCGGTCTATGACGGTATGGAAGCGGTTGCCGATAGCCTGCTGTATGTAGTTCAAGCCGAGAAGTTGGACAGTCTAATCCTGCATAGTACGGCGAAGAGCGGTGCCCTCACGGTCTATTTGAGGAGCAAGACTCCGTCTTCCTACTATCAAGGCGAGGGTTTCAAGGCGACATTGAGTGAGTTTGTGCCGCAAGCCATGGTAGTGGAGTCTGCTGCTGTCAGCAAGCCGACAACGACGCCCGCGGCATGCAGTACAGCCGTGGAAGCCCTTGCTTTCACGCTCAAGGCTCAACATACGGAGCCTGCACTCGTGCCCGCCTCTTTCACCTTCACCACCGATGCTACCTACCCGCGGATAGCCAAAGCCACGCTGTTCTATGGCAACAAGCAAGTAGGCGAAGCGTCGGTTGCTGATGATACCTTCACCATCCTGCCGACGGAAGCCTTCCCGCTCCGCGAGGGAGATAATACTTTCCGCCTGCTCATAGACCTTGCCTGCACGGCACAAACGGGCGAACAGGTGGCGGTGAACATCTCCTCCGTATCTTTCACAAACGGCTCTACCTACGCCGACTTTGAAAATCCCGAGGGCACATTGACTATCAAGAACACTGCCTATTCCGAATGCGGTAGCAAGACTATCAAGGTGCTGGGCGAGTGGCAGTTCACCCACACCGTTGCCTCCGCATATAGCAGCAACTACTATGCCGAGCAGTGCGACCAGACTACCACGTTCCTTCCTACCACCGCGGGACATATCATCGAGATGGACTTTGCCGATTTCGCTGTGTATTATAGTTCTTCTTACTATGGCACCCAAGCCAAGTTCCGAGTCTATTCCGGTAGCGACAGTTCCGGCGACCTCCTCTGGGTGGCAGATGCTGCTAACTGTACCACAGGACCCGGTAAGGTGCGCTCTACGGCACCGGACGGCGGGCTGACCATTGTCTTCAACCCGAATACCATATATTCTTCGTACACCAAAGCCGGTTGGCATGCCACGGTGCGCGAGTATCTGCCCGAGCCCATGCAGGTAGGTACGCCCGTGTTGACTTTGCCGGAGCAGCAGGCAGCGCTTACACGTAATCTGCTTCATACCCCGTTGCTGGACATCTCCTTGCCTACCACGGGAATGCTTAATCCGCTTGCTTTCACGCAACTGACCGTAACGCTGGCGGAGGAGACGGTTGCCGCACTCGACTCGCTTCTGCTGTTGCGCAACGGAGAAGTCCTTGCGCAAGCGAAGGTGCAGGCAGGGCAGACTCAGGTCGTTCTGTCGCTTAGCGACTGCACCTTGCTCGAGGGCGAGAATGCCTTCACGCTCTCGGCGAATATCGCTGCCGATGCTCCTTTTGGTAGCAATGTCTCTCTCGCGGCTCTCTCTCTCCGCGTTGGCGACCAAACGCTTCAGCCGGCGATGCCTGTCAATGCACGACCGATAGTGAATATCTATTGTCTCCAAACCGACTACCGCAAGGTGGAGGTAGGCGACCAACCGCTGACGTTCTACGACGCGGAGGGACCCGAAAGCAACCTCACGCAATACGCAAAAGGGGCGGTAACCTTTGTGCCGACCGTCCCCAATACGGCTATTCAGTTGCGTTTCATCCGATGGGACATCAACGGTGCTGACGCGTTCTATGTGTACTATGCGGACAGCGTTCAGACGGCTGCCGACCTGACCTTGTACAACTCTACCCAAGACTTGCTCGCCGGCGAAATCGTGTCCGAGTCGGAGTCGGGGGCACTGACGGTTCGCTTTGCGGGCTCCTATAACTCGACGCTCAACACGGGGTGGGAGGTAGAGGTCTCCTGCCATGCACTCACGGCGCTGCAACTGGACTCTGTGGTGGTCAGCAATGCTTCCGCCGGTGTGGCTACCAAGGGGAGCACCGATGTGCCGATGCTGCAAATAGCGGTCAGCCTGTCGGGTGATAGAGGAAGCATACAAGTGGAGCAGTTCAACCTGATGGGGCTGAGTGATGATGTTACTCCTGTCCTCTATTATACAGGTAGCGGTAATACCTTTGCCAATACCACGGTGTTCGATGCCCACGCTCCGCTTACTCGCAAAGGAACCTACTACTATTGGGCGGCGCTCAACATCGACTCTGATGCACAAGAAGGAGTGCACACGCTCGCGTGCGAGAGTGTGCAGATAGACGGCTCGCGGTAAGCCCACGCCGGACAGCACTTGCCTCGCTGGACATCATCAGCGGTATGCACGGCACCTATCGCATAGGCGGCAGCGAACAAGCAGACTTCCCTACGATACAGTCTGCCGTGGATGCACTGGCGATAGGGATAGACGGTGCAGTAACATTCCAAATAGAAAGCGGCACCTACAACGAGTGCGTCCGCATTCCTGAACTGACAGGGCTCTCTGCGACCAACACGCTGACTATTGAGTCCCTAAGCGGCAACAGGGAAGATGTGCAGATTCATTACGAGTCCTACTCTCCTGCCTACGGCGAAGAATACGGTGTATTCAATATCTTGGGCGCGGACTATGTTACTCTGCGCCACCTCACTTTCTACACCTCCTGCACTTCGTTCGCCGGCATCGTTTTCGTGGGCAATATCAGCCGCTACATCACGCTGCAAGACTGCCATCTGCATGCGCCGCTTGTGGATAGCGGAACCGACAGACTGCGGCTGGTCTATACCAAGGCAAACAATGCGGAGAACCAGAACAACGACTACTTCACGCTTACCGACTGCCTGCTCGAGGGCGGATCTATCGGACTCTATCTGGGGGGCACATCGTATGTCAGTTATACCCCCGAGACAGGTGCTGTCGTGTGCCGAAACACTTTCCACAATCAGGGGAACCAAAGCCTTTATGTCCCGTCCGAGAGCAACATCACCATACAGGGCAACTCTTTCTACAACGATTCCACTACCAAGGCGGACTTCAAAGCGATGGACTTGAAACTGTACGACGGCGGAGATATCAGCGCCAACTATATCTACCTCGCATTGACCAACTATGCCGAGGCTATCTACCTGCGCAATGTGGAGAATACCGCTCTCACACCCACGCGTCTCTACAACAATGCCGTCTGCATCGAAGGTTCACGGAGTACAAGTACATCTTACGGGCTCAGCCTCACGCAGGTGGCGAAGTATCTTGATGTAGCCAACAACACCTTCTACACTGCCTGCTCCAATGCAGTGCCGATGATTGTGAAGAAAGCCCCCGTGCAACTGCAAGTGCGCAACAATATCTGCTACAACGATAGCAACGGATTGGCTTGGCAGATGTCGGGTACTTGGAGCGACAGTGTCCGCTTTTGTACGAACCTGCTTTACACCCGCGGCACCACGCTCGCAAGGTTGAGTGCGGACGACATACCTGCACTGAGCGACTGGGCAACCGCTGTGGGCGATATGACGACTATCTCAGAGCAGGTAGCATTCCGCGATAGCACACTCAACCTCACCGCACAAGGCAACCTGCAAGCGGCGGAACCTATATCCTACCTGACGACCGATATCGTGGGGACAAGTAGAGCCCTCACACCCACCATCGGTGCTTATGAGTGGATTGCAGGTACAGAGACCACTATCGGGCAAACCGATGACTCCGAAGAGAACACCACCCGCGGCATGATACGCAAAGTGCTGCGAAACGGGCAACTCTACATCATCCGCTCCGACAAGCAGTACGACCTGCTTGGTAGAGAACGATAGTCTCACGGTGCGGGCAGGTACCTCGGTGCTCGTACCCCCACCGATACACCTGATAAGACGGGGACGGAAAGGAATGGTACGATTGTTAAGATTTCCTCCTTCGTCGCCTTATCGGGTGTTTTTCGCGGGTCTACCGCGGGTCGATAGCGGGAAATAACGCACCAAAAATGTACTTTTGTTAAGAATAAGCATTTTGTGGCGGTGTGGCAGTGTGGCGGCTGTTTCTATAAACTCACCCGCGCGCACACACGTATATATTTTAGGAAACAGCCGCCACACTGCCACACCGCCACAAAATACCACATCTTACAAGCCCGCTCAGAGACGCAAAAGGGGGTCCGAAAGCCTGTTCGCACCCCGCAAAAAGCAAAAAAATAAGGGAAAATGCAATTTTTTTGCGAAATTATTTGGTCATGTCAAAAAAAAGCAGTACCTTTGCACCGCTTTTCCGCCGAACAGGATTCTCTGCACGACGCGAACGGGAAACATGACCGCCTCTTTAGCTCAGTTGGCCAGAGCACGTGATTTGTAATCTCGGGGTCGTTGGTTCGAATCCGACAAGAGGCTCAGGAAAGAAACGTGTACTTTGAAAGAATGAAACTGGGTGTGTTCCAGAGTGGCCAAATGGGGCAGACTGTAAATCTGCTGTCTCTCGACTTCGGTGGTTCGAATCCATCCGCACCCACACACTTAGCGGTACTCCTGTATTGTGCTTTGCGCAAAGGCTGCGCCGAATGCGGAAATAGCTCAGTCGATAGAGCACTAGCCTTCCAAGCTGGGGGTCGCGGGTTTGAGTCCCGTTTTCCGCTCACAAACTTATAACCCTGTATCACAGGGACGCAGAGGTCGGTTCGACCGAGACTTCTCTCGGTTGGGTGGGGTGAGAACTGACCGATGCTGTTGCTAATGTAGCTCAGTGGTAGAGCGCATCCTTGGTAAGGATGAGGTCGCGGGTTCAACTCCCGCCATCAGCTCAACAAAGGACGCTGCCCTCCTATCCCGCAGCGGGATGAAGGGTGGGTTTTTGTATCAAAAATAAGACGTAATAAGACAACAACAAATTATTAACGTTAATAAAATTATTGTATTACTATGGCAAAAGAGAAATTTGACCGCTCGAAACCGCACGTAAACATCGGTACCATCGGTCACGTTGACCACGGAAAAACTACTCTTACCGCTGCTATCTCGCTGGTTCTCCACAAGAAGGGCTTCGGTAGTGAGGAGGTTAAGTCGTTTGACCAAATCGACAACGCTCCCGAGGAGAAAGAGCGTGGTATCACCATCAACACCGCACACATTGAGTACGAAACTGCTAACCGCCACTACGCTCACGTAGACTGCCCGGGCCACGCTGACTATGTCAAGAACATGGTAACCGGTGCTGCTCAGATGGACGGTGCTATCATCGTAGTTGCTGCTACCGACGGTCCTATGCCCCAGACCCGTGAGCACATCTTGCTCGCTCGTCAGGTGAACGTTCCCCGCTTGGTTGTGTTCATGAACAAGTGCGATATGGTGGACGACGCTGAGATGCTCGACCTCGTTGAGATGGAGATGCGTGAACTCCTTTCGTTCTATGAGTTCGATGGCGACAACACGCCTATCATCCGCGGCTCTGCACTCGGCGCATTGAACGGTGTTCCTGAGTGGGAAGACAAGGTAATGGAACTGATGGATGCTGTTGACAACTGGATTCAACTGCCTCCGCGTGCTATCGACAAACCTTTCTTGATGCCTGTTGAGGACGTCTTCTCTATCACCGGTCGTGGTACTGTGGCTACCGGTCGTATTGAGACGGGTGTCGTAAAAGTAGGTGATGAGGTTCAACTTATCGGTCTCGGTGCAGAAGGCAAGAAGTCTGTTGTAACCGGCGTTGAGATGTTCCGTAAGCTCCTCGACCAAGGTGAGGCAGGTGATAACGTAGGTCTGCTTCTCCGTGGTATCGACAAAGACGAAGTTCGTCGTGGTATGGTGCTCACTCACCCGGGTGTTGTTAAACCTTACAGCGAGTTCAAGGCTTCTGTTTATATCTTGAAGAAAGAGGAAGGTGGCCGTCACACTCCGTTCCACAACCACTATCGTCCTCAGTTCTACATCCGTACCATGGACGTTACCGGTGAGATCACTCTCCCCGAAGGAACTGAGATGGTAATGCCGGGCGATAACCTCGAGATCCAAGTGAAACTCATCTACCCGGTAGCTTGCTCCGAAGGTCTGCGTTTCGCAATCCGTGAGGGTGGTCGTACTGTAGGTTCCGGACAAATCACCAAACTGATTGACTAATCATTTAGCCTAATTGGTTTACACTCCATAAATTTTTGGGGCATCGAGCCCCAAAAATTTATACGGAAGTCCTCCAATGGTAGGAGAGCGGTCTCCAAAACCGTTAATGTGGGTTCGATTCCTGCCTTCCGTGCTTGTTACATTCCATAGCTTCCAATCTGACTTTGACCAACGTGTCAGAGCCGGATTGTCGCTGTGAAAAGACGAAAACAACACAAAGTACGAAAACAACGTAAAATAAGCAAACAACGAACAATAAAGAATCTACTCAATATGAAACTTGTAGAGAATATCAAAGAATCGTACAACGAGCTGGTGCACAAAACCAGTTGGCCAACTCGCAAAGAGTTGTCCCAAAGCGCAGTGGTAGTATTAGTTGCTTCCATTATCCTATCACTCGTAGTCTGGGCTATGGACTGGTGCTTTGAGTCCATCATGAGTTTTGTTTACGGCCTCTTCTAAATTGTCAAATTGTTAAATTGTCAAATTGTCAATTAGGTTATGGCTGACAGCAAATTCAAATGGTATGTGCTCCGCGCGATTAGCGGAAAAGAGAACAAAGTGAAAGAGTACATCGAAGGTGCACTCGTTACTTCCACTCTTTTCAAGGAGTATGTGTCGCAGGTACTCATCCCCACCGAGAAAGTAGTGGCTCAGCGTGGCGGTAAGCGCATCATCAAAGAGCGCAACATCCTGCCGGGCTACGTCCTCGTGGAGTGTAACCTCTGCGACGAGTGCTATCCTTTGTTGCGCAACATCCCCAACGTGTTGGGATTCCTCTCCGAGGGCAAGAGCAGCATCAAACCTGCTCCCGTTTCTCAGGCGGAAATCAACAAACTCATTGGTGAGGTGGATGCTCCCGAAGTGGAGTTGCAACTCGAGGATGTGTATTTCGAGGGCGAGAAAGTGAAGGTTACCGACGGACCGTTCAGCGGATTCACCGGTGTCGTTCAAGAGGTCGCTCAAGACAAACACAAACTCAAAGTCGTGGTTACTATCTTTGACCGCCAGACCCCTCTGGAACTCGGTTTCAATCAGGTAGAAAAAGAGTAGGAGACTCGTTACGAGTCGTTGGACTACTCGGTAGTTTATTCATTAACTATTAAAAAAGTAAAACACAACAATTATGGCTAAAGAAATTGCTGGTTTTATTAAACTCCAAATCAAGGGTGGCGCTGCCAATCCCGCTCCTCCCGTAGGTCCCGCGCTGGGTTCTAAAGGTGTGAACATCATGGAGTTTTGTAAACAATTCAATGCCAGAACACAGGACAAAGCAGGCAAAGTGCTTCCTGTTGTCATCACAGTTTACACAGACAAGTCGTTTGAGTTCATCGTTAAGACTCCTCCCGTAGCAATCCAATTGCTCGAGGCTGCTAAGGTAAAAAGCGGTTCGGCGCAGCCTAACCGTAACAAGGTGGCTTCTATCACGGCAGAACAATGCCGCCAGATAGCAGAGGACAAGATGGTTGACTTGAACTGCTTCACCGTTGAAAGCGCAGAATCGATGGTACGTGGTACCGCGCGCAGTATGGGTATTACCGTTAAATAATTAAACTTCAATCACTATTATGGCAAAGTTGACAAAAAAACAGAAAATTGCTGCTGAGAAGATTGAGGCAGGTAAACTCTATTCGCTCGCAGAAGCAGCCGCTCTCGTAAAAGAGATCACTACCACTAAGTTCGATGCCAGCGTAGATATCGATGTTCGCCTCGGTGTTGACCCCCGTAAGGCTAACCAGATGGTGCGCGGCGTAGTTTCGCTCCCCAACGGTACAGGTAAGACCGTGCGTGTTCTTGCATTGTGTACTCCCGACCAAGAGGCTGCTGCCAAAGAGGCTGGTGCCGACTACGTAGGTTTGGATGAGTATATCGAGAAAATCAAAGGCGGATGGACCGACGTGGATGTTATCATCACCATGCCGCAAATCATGGGTAAAATTGGTGCCCTTGGTCGCGTGCTCGGTCCCCGTGGCTTGATGCCTAACCCCAAGAGCGGTACCGTTACCATGGACGTGGCAAAGGCCGTTAAGGAGGTAAAGCAAGGTAAGATCGACTTCAAGGTAGATAAGTTCGGTATCGTACACACTTCTATCGGTAAAGTATCTTTCTCTGCTGAGGCTATCGCCGAGAACGCTCGCGAGTTTATCGACACCGTCATCAAACTCAAACCTGCGGTTTCTAAGGGTGAATACATCAAGAGCATTTATCTTTCCAGCACCATGAGTCAAGGTATCAAGGTGGATACCAAATCGATTGGTTAATCCCCCTAATGGTAAAACCCCTTATTATTTTGAGACAATGAAAAAGGAAGATAAAAACGCGATTATCGTTGCTTTGCAAGAGCAACTCAGTGAGTACCAACACTTCTACATTACCAACATCGAAGGTCTGAATGCAGAGAAGACCAGCGCCCTGCGCCGCCTCTGCTTCAAGAGCGACGTGAAATTGTTGGTGGCTAAGAACACCTTGTTGCAAAAGGCATTGGAGGCTAAGGGTATTGATGAGCAAATCTTCGCTGCGCTGAAAGGCAATACGGCGTTGATGCTGACCAACACCGGAAACGCTCCCGCTAAACTCATCAAGGAGTTCACCAAAGGCGACAAGACAGGCGAGGCTAAACCTCAACTCAAAGCCGCTTATGTAGAAGAGACCGTTTATGTAGGTGCTCAGAACTTGGATTTCCTCGCAACCATCAAGAGCAAGAACGAACTTATCGCAGACCTCGTTGCCCTGTTGCAATCGCCTGCTAAGAACGTTGTTTCCGCTCTCCAATCGGGTGCTACTACCATCCACGGTGTCCTCCAGACGCTGGGTGAACGCGCTGAGTAATTCAGCATAAATCAAAAAACAAAACAATGGGGCTATAGAGAGCCCCAAACCAACAAACATTAAAATAACATCTAAAAAATTATAAGACAATGGCAGATCTGAAAGCTTTTGCTGAACAATTGGTAAACCTTACTGTAAAGGAAGTTAACGAACTCGCTCAAATCCTGAAGGACGAGTATGGTATTGAACCCGCTGCTGCTGCAGTTGCAGTTGCTGCTGCTCCCGCTGCCGGTGAGGCTGCTGCCGCTGAGGAGAAGACCTCTTTCGACGTAGTATTGAAGAGCGCAGGTGCACAGAAACTGCAAGTAGTTAAGGCAGTGAAAGAGCAAACCGGTCTTGGCTTGAAAGAGGCTAAAGACATCGTTGACGCTGCTCCCGCTACCGTAAAAGAGGGTCTTGACAAGGCTTCCGCTGAGGCGCTGAAGAAGGCTCTCGAAGAGGTTGGTGCTGAGGTAGAACTCAAGTAATAACCTCTCCGAAATTACCGTACCACACTCGCTGTGGTAACAGGTTTAGACCCCTGGAAAGGGGGTCTAAACCTTTTTCTCTGAAAAAAGGAAAATAGTAAAAATAACTGAATCTTTGGTAAATCAGCATGGGTATTTGTTAATAGTGTATAAAATTGCATACCCGCATATTTAGATGTAAATAATTTATTACCAACAGTTTGCTACTATTATAACAATAAACCATATAGAAAATTACATGGCTACAACAAATCAATCGAAGAGAGTCAACTTCTCGCGCATGCAGAAACACATGCCATACCCTGACTTTCTGGACATTCAGTTGAAGTCCTTCCACGACTTTGTGCAGATGGATTCCACGCCGGAGCAACGTCGCCACGAAGGACTGTTCAAAGTGTTCAATGAGAATTTCCCTATTAACGACACCCGCAACAGTTTCACGCTGGCGTTCCTTGACTACGAGGTGGACCATCCCCGGTACACCATCGAGGAGTGTATCAAGCGCGGTCTGACCTACTCGGTACCTTTGAAAGCCAAACTGCGTCTGAGTTGCGAAGACCCCGACCACGAGGATTTCGATACCGTGGTATCGGATGTCTATCTCGGCACTATCCCTTACATGACCCCGAAGGGCACGTTTGTGATCAATGGCGCTGAGCGCGTGGTAGTAAGTCAGTTGCACCGCTCCCCGGGCGTGTTCTTCGGTACGAGCATGCACTCCAATGGCACCAAACTCTACTCGGCGCGTATCATCCCCTTCCGCGGCTCGTGGATTGAGTTCGCTACGGATATCAACAAGGTGATGTATGCCTACATTGACCGCAAGAAGAAGTTGCCTGTAACCACGCTGCTTCGCGCCATCGGCTTCGAGTCTGACCGCGACATCTTGAGTTGCTTCGACTTGGCAGAAGAGGTGAAGTGCAACCGCACGGATTTGGAGGCTTGCCTCGGTCGCCGCTTGGCAGGATATGTGATGAAACCCACGTTGGAGGACTTCGTGGATGAGGATACGGGTGAGGTTTCGTCTATCGAGCGTAATGAGATTGTGGTAGAGCGCGAGGCTGAACTGACGCCGGAAGTGATTGATATCATCCTCGAGTCGGGTAGCAAGACCGTACTGTTGCACAAAGACGAGAACCGCGAGAGCGACTACTCAATTATCTTCAACACCTTGCAGAAGGACCCCGCCAAGACCGAGAAAGAGGCTGTGCTCTATATCTATCGCCAGTTGCGCAACGCAGAACCTGCCGACGACGCTACGGCACGAGAGATGATTCAAAACCTCTTCTTCTCGCAGAAACGCTACGACTTGGGCGACGTGGGACGCTATCGTATCAACCGCAAGTTGAACATGTCGATTCCCGATGACGTGCGTGTGCTGACCAAAGAGGATATCATTGAGATTATCAAATACTTGGTGGAGTTGATTAACAGCAACGCCGAGGTGGATGATATCGACCACTTGTCTAATCGCCGTGTGCGCACCGTGGGTGAGCAACTCTATAACCAGTTCGGTGTAGGTCTGGCTCGTATGGCGCGCACCGTGCGTGAGCGTATGAACGTGCGCGACAACGAGGTGTTCACGCCTACCGACCTTATCAACGCGAAGTCCATCTCTTCAATTATTAATTCCTACTTCGGTACGAATGCGTTGTCGCAGTTTATGGACCAGCAGAACCCGCTGGCGGAGATTACGCACAAACGCCGTATGTCTGCCCTCGGTCCCGGCGGTTTGAGCCGCGACCGTGCAGGTTTCGAGGTGCGCGACGTGCACTATACCCACTACGGTCGTCTCTGTCCTATCGAGACGCCGGAAGGTCCGAACA
>JBJECJ010000115.1:0-24491 GCA_051870955.1 Paludibacteraceae bacterium
CCAACCCGCGTGATATCGAAGTAACCGGCAACGTGTCTCTGACCGCCGAGTTCGCCATCGACCAACACACCGTAACGGCAAGCGGCGCGAACGGAACAGTATCAGGTACAGGCACGTTTGACTACGGAACAACCACAAAACTGACTGCGACTCCCGACGCCCACTTCCATTTCGTAAAATGGAGCGATGATGTTACCACCAACCCGCGTGATATCGAAGTAACAGGCAACGTATCTCTGACCGCCGAGTTCGCCATCGACCAACACACCGTAACCGCAAGCGGCGAGAACGGTACGGTATCAGGTACCGGCACATTCAACTACGGAGAAACCATCACTTTGAAGGCTACCCCTGCCGACCACTTCCATTTCGTTAAGTGGAGCGATGACGTAACGACCAACCCGCGTGATATCGAAGTAACCGGCAACGTGTCTCTGACCGCCGAGTTCGCTATCGACCAACACACCGTAACGGCAAGCGGCACAAATGGTACGGTAACGGGCGCTGGTACATTCAACTACGGAGAAACCATCACTTTGAAGGCTACCCCCGACGACCACTTCCATTTCGTAAAGTGGAGCGATGACGTTACCACCAACCCGCGTGATATCAAAGTAACAGGCAACATCACCCTCAACGCCGTGTTCGAGGCAACCATGTTCACTGTAAACGCTACATGCAATGCTAAACAAGGTACTATCACAGGGGCAGGCACGTTCCAAGAGGGCAGCACCGTAACACTCGTTGCAACGCCCAAAAACCACTTCCAATTTGTAAAATGGAGCGACGGTGTTACGACTGCCACCCGTTCTTTCACACTGACGGAGGATGTAGAGCTCACCGCAGAGTTCGAAGCAATCATGTTCACAGTAAACGCTACGTGCAATGCTGAACAAGGTTCAGTAACGGGCAGCGGCACCTTCCAAGAGGGAAGCACCGCAACGCTCACCGCTACCCCCTTGGCACATTACCATTTCGTAAAGTGGAGCGACGACGTTACCACCAACCCGCGTGATATCCAAGTAACAAGCGATGTAACCCTCACCGCAGAGTTCGCTATTGACCAACACACCGTAACGGCAAGCGGCGCTAACGGTACAGTATCAGGTACAGGCACATTCAACTACGGAGAAACTGTAAAACTCACCGCTACCCCTGATGAACATTACCATTTCGTAAAATGGAGCGATGATGTTACCACCAACCCGCGTGATATCGAAGTAACCGGCAACGTATCTCTGACCGCCGAGTTCGCCATCGACCAACACACCGTAACGGCAAGCGGCACAAACGGTACGGTAACGGGCGCTGGTACATTCAACTACGGAGAAACCATAACACTCACGGCTAAACCCGCCGACCACTTCCATTTCGTAAAATGGAGCGACGATGTTACCACCAACCCGCGTGATATCCAAGTAACTGAAAACATCACCCTCACCGCAGAGTTCGCTATTGACCAACACACCGTAACGGCAAGCGGCGCTAACGGTACAGTATCAGGTACAGGCACGTTCGACTACGGAACAACCACAACGCTGACCGCGACTCCCGCCGACCACTTCCATTTCGTAAAATGGAGCGACGATGTTACCACCAATCCGCGTGATATCCAAGTAACGGAAAACATCACCCTCACCGCAGAGTTCGCCATTGACCAACACATCGTAACGGCAACTGGCGCTAACGGTACAGTAACGGGCACTGGTACATTCAACTACGGAGAAACCATAACACTCACGGCTAAACCCGCTGACCACTTCCATTTCGTAAAATGGAGCGATGATGTTACCACCAACCCGCGTGATATCGAAGTAACCGGCAACGTATCTCTGACCGCCGAGTTCGCCATCGACCAACACACCGTAACGGCAAGCGGCGAGAACGGTACGGTATCAGGTACCGGCACGTTCAACTACGGAGAAACCATAACACTCACGGCTAAACCCGCTGACCACTTCCGCTTCGCACAATGGAGCGACGGCGAGAAGAACGCAGAACGTACTGTAACAGTAACCGAAGACCTAACCTTCACCGCCGAGTTCGAGGCTATCGAGTTCACGGTAACCGTTGAGTGGGATGCTGCAAAGGGAAGCGTTATCGGTGCGGGTACCTTCCAAGAAGGGACTATCACCGAACTCACTGCTAATGCGGTACAGGGATTTAGATTCTTCCAATGGAGCGATGGAAACACCGAAAACCCACGCACCGTAACCGTAGAGGGAGACCTCTTCCTGACTGCTATCTTCGTGCAGGACAAGCCGACTACGCTTGACCAATCGACCTCTACCGAGACGGTGCAGAAAGTGATGCGCGACGGACACGTGCTCATTATGCGCAACGATGATGTATATGACTTGACAGGTCGCAAACAATAGACTAAACAACATTTACCGGGGACGCTCTGACGCGTCGCGGGCGAACATCCGCAAGAGAAACGTCTGCGTCCCCGGTACAACAATTATTAACTAAACAACCATTAAACATGAAAAGACTTTCTTCACTTATTGCTACTCTAATAGTAGCATTGGTGGCATTCGCACAAACCCCGAGTGTTACGATTGAACTAACGGATTCGAGTTTTGTTGTAACGCCTAATCCGATTACCGAGTGCGTGTTCTATGTAGCACAAGCAACCGCTGACTACAATTTCTCGGAAACGGTTACGCCGCAAACGTACATGCAGAACTTTGTAACTACCATGGACGATTTCAAATTTAGTAGCTTGAATACTCCCGGTGCAAAAACCATTGAGTTTGTGAATTGTGGTAATCTGACCGAAGACGGCTCCAACACGATTCTCGCGGTTACGGTTTCCGTCATAGGTGGCGTGCGCACACTCACTTCTGATGTAGTTCGTGTGGACACCGTATTCACCAAAAGTGCCGAGGGCGGTGATACCCCCGAAGAACCTGTTGTGCCGGAAGAGCCTGTTCTCACGATTGAACCGGGTAAGTACTATATCTCCACATTTGTGGATGAAGATACTTATCTGGCAAGCACTGGCTCTGGCAAAAATTTCAATCTAGGTGCTACGCTCTTTGATGGTGTTACCAAGCCGACGGCTATCCATGAGTTCGAGTTTGAATCCGTAGCAGGCAAGCAGGCGGTGTTCTATATCAAGGACAATGGGGGTAACTACCTGAATACCAGTACGCGATACTCTTATCTGAGTTCCTCTGCTACTGCCGACGAGACTGCAGAATGGAAAGTGGAGGTCTTGGACGAGGAAGAAGGAAATGTACGGATTTCCCATGTACTAACTGCTAAGATGATTCATTTCGAGGCATATACGGACCCGGAAAATGGCAACGTAACCAAGTGGTACGTATGCAACAGACCGGACAAGGATTTGACCACCGCCGAGCAACCTATCCTATTGCCTGTCATAGAGGATGAGCCGGTTAAGGCAAGCATAACGATGACGATTGAAAAAGGGCAAGTCATCCTGACCCCAACGCCTGCGGATGCACATGTCTTATGCTATGGTCTGGATGTAGAATTTTTTGAATACGGTACCGACTCGTTAGCAATCAGCACCTACGTTGACGAAGACTTAGACTTCATGTATGAGAGCGCAGCAGATATTGATGACCTCTGTCCTGCAGGAGCACAAACTATCTGCATATCCGATTGGATGACAGGAGAGTATCCACCCATGCGAACGGGTTCGAGATCCATTATCCTTGCGGCTGTAGTAGCGTGGGACGATGAGATTGGCGCAGCAGTACGCCTTTCAGATGTCGTTTTTGTGGATACCACCTTTGCTTCTGTTCCAACCTGTGGCGCAGATGACGAACCGGTAAAGACTATCGAAGCAGGACAATACTATATCTCTTCTACGCTCGTTGGAGGAACGGATGAATACCTGCTCAGCACTACTGCCACCACCAATGCGAAGAGTCTCACCGCTACCTTGTTTGTTAATGAGAACACCCTTGCTGCGGCGCACAAGTTCGATTTCATAGCCGTTGACGGACAAGAAGCATGCTTTAATATCAAAGACGCTAATGGTAAATTCCTTTATCTGAATACCCCAAGAGGCTCTATCAGTCCTGTTTTCTGTATTTCTGCGACATTGCCGGAAACAGGTGCTACATGGAGAGTAGAATTGAAAGACGAAGAAAACCATGCTGCCATAACAAATACGGAAAATTCGGGAGATTTGCATTGTATGAAAGTTGCAGGAACAATCGCCTATTTCTTTGGCACTGAGTCGGAACTTGATTATAACCTGCCGGTCATCACCAAGGTGAAAGGTGCAAGTACCGATTCCCGAGAGACCATCATCAACCGCCAAGTCCGCAAGACCATTGAGAACGGGCAACTCATTCTCAGTATCGACGGCGTGCGCTACAATATCCTCGGCATGTCCTTGAGCAACTAATTATTGTTTCTTTGAACATATAATTTCGTGTTCCTTAGAACATATAATTATCGTGTAATTATTCGTATAATTTGCGTTGAAGACTATTTCTTCAATGAAAAAATTAATGAATAATTACACGATAATTATATGTTAAAACGTGTACTCGGCGATTATATGTTAAGATGTACGTTCACTCCACCTTACCGATGAAGTAGGGCTCGTGGTCGGGATGGCGGTCGGGATAGAGTGCCCATTGCAGGTCGCGCAGGATTATCTCGGGGTGCACCACGCCCGTCTCCCAGAAGTCATTGCCGCCCGTGCTGTTCGTGCGGTTGTAGAAATGATAGACACGCCCCGTTCGGTAGGCTTTGAACCATGTGTGATGTTCGTCTATGGCGCGCAGTTCGTCCATCGTGCGGGCGTTCGCACCCACCCACACATCCGCCTCCGAGAACGCGCGCAGCGCCTGCTCCATCGTCAGCGGGATAGACCCGTTGGTGCACTCATCGGCAAAGGCATACGCCGCCCCCGCGTCGCGGAACAGGCAACCCATATACGTCGTCCCGCTCGGCACATACCACGTCCCCCGATACGACGCCCCCGACATGATGGAAGAAGGATGTTCTTGAATGGAGGTGCGGTCTCCAGGCCGCACCCCTGATGACGCAATACCAACTGGGGATGCCCCGACTGTAGTTCTTTCATCCGATGGACTATCTCGTCTTGGTTCTTGGTTCCTTGCTCCTTGTTCCCTATACTCTCTCCTCACCTCCCCAAGTATACTGTCTGCCAATGCTGTCTTTCCGAAGAAGGCTGCCACGAAGCGTAGCCACTCGGCGCGAGCAAGGGGGTGCTGCTCCTGCCATTCGGCGAGGTACACCACGGGAATACCCGCCTCAGCCACACGCTCTATCTGCTGACTGTTCTGCCCATAACTGCTGGCAAACAGCACATCGGGCTTCGCGAGCAGCAGCGGCTCCATTGCGATGTTGATGTCCTCGCCGATGTTCGCCACATCGTGCGACGGCTTGTTGTACACCCATTCGGGGTTGCTCATCGCCACCACGCTGTCCAACACGCCCAGCGCATACAGGAAACCGATATGCGTCGCCGACGTGGTCGCCACCCGCCGCAACGGAATGGGGATTGTGGATGAAGGATAAAGGACACAGGATGAAGGACTTATTACCTTCGTCTCTGAAGTATCAAGGAGGTGCGGTCTCCAGGCCGCACCCTTAGAGTCGTTGCTATTTAGTCTTTCATCCTTTATCCTTAATCTTTCATCTACTAAGTAGTATCGTGCCAGCAGTTTGCCTTCGTTCTGAGGGTCAAGCACATCGGCACGCACCATGTCGAGGGTATCTGTCAGGCGGAAATACTGCGCCGCTTCCGACACCTCTATCGGCACCACCTGCTGTTTCCCGCACCCCGCGAGCAACAGCAAACACCCCACCCCTATAAATATGCCTTTTCTTTTCAATGCCATTTGCGTTTCGTCTCTTTGAACATATAATTATCTTGTTTCTTTGAACATATTTCTTTGAACATATAATTATCGTGTAATTATTCGTATAATTTGCGCTGCGGATTATTTTCAATAAAAAAATTAATGATTAATTACACGATAATTATACGTTAAAATGTTATACACGACAATTACACGTTAAGATGTCATACATGATAATTACACGTTAAAATGTACCACATGTTAATTGCGCGCAATACTCTCGTTGATGCTCTCGATGTAGCGTAGCAGTTCTTCGCCGCCCATGCCGGTCTCGGCGGAGGTAATGAAGACAGGCGGCAACTCCACCCACGTCTCCAGCATCTTCTGCTTGTATGCCTCCACGTTCTCGCGCAGCCGCACCTTGCCCAACTTATCGCCCTTGGTGAAGACAATAGCAAACGGCACCTCGTTCTCACCCAACCACTCCATGAACTCCAAGTCAATCTGCTGCGGCTCGTGGCGACAGTCCACCAGCACGAACAGGCTGCATAACTCCTGCCGCAACAAGCAGTAGCGCTCTATCATCAGTCTCAGTTTCTCGCGCTGCTTCTGCCCCGCCTGCGCATAGCCGTAGCCCGGCAGGTCCACCAAGTGCCACTTGTCGTCTATCAGGAAATGGTTGATAAGCAGGGTCTTACCCGGCTTCTGACTGGTCTTTGCTAACTTCGGGTTGCGGGTGAGCATATTGATGAGGCTCGACTTCCCCACATTCGACCGCCCGATAAAGGCGTACTCCGGCAGCGCGCTGCGAGGGCAACTCGCCACATCCGGACTGGATATTACAA
The DNA here is from genome assembly GCA_051870955.1 of Paludibacteraceae bacterium. GTDB lineage: Bacteria > Bacteroidota > Bacteroidia > Bacteroidales > Paludibacteraceae > Colicola. The sequence goes on from JBJECJ010000115.1 coordinate 6,662, forward strand.
ATGATGCTTTCATGTGTTCTTTAACTTCGTGTAACATGATGAAGGATGAAGGACTTATTACCTTTGTGCTCGAAATCGTATAGTCGAAACTATTTTGTCTTTTATCTTTCATCCTTACTCCTTTATCGATAGAACTATTTTGTCTTTTATCCTTTATCCTGATTCCTTAATCCATTTAATACAGCAACCCGAACATCCACAGCGGGATGCGGTTGAACATACCTGTTTCTATATCGTCTATCGCGAGGAAACTATTCGGTTCATCGCTGATTTGCTCAAAGGACTTCCCCTTGCCGCCTATCTCGAAAAGGTACTTGTGGTCTATGAGGAAATCGCCCCGCTTGGCAAGCAGTATCTCGTGCAGGCACGACAACTGATGGTAGAAGAACGTCTCCCGTAAGGTGCCTTTGTCTATATGCGTGGTGAGCGAGTACATCAGGTTGGGGTTGTTGAGCAGTATCTTATCCGGCTTTCCGAGCGTCCGCAGGTTGCGTACCTCCACCGTTGCGAGGCTGAGCAATCCCGCTTTCTCTAACCAGTGCAACATCTTCAATCCCTGCTCTCTGCTGGTCTCCAACTCCCGATACAGTTCCGACATCTTCGGCGTGAGCGGCACCCGCTCTGCCAGTATAAGCAGCATCTTTATCGTTTTCTGTATCGTAACATACGACACGTCCTCCACCCGCGGCAGGTCGCTCTCCAACACGCGCAGTATCGTCTCTTGCAGCCTACTGCTGAAGCCATCGCCTTCCTCCAAGTAGAAAGGATAGCAGCCGTGGTGCAGATACTGCTCAAACAGCGGCAACACCCGCACATCCTTCGGCAGGACTTTCATGGCTATCGCTTGGTGGTTATGCAGCAGGTCTTCCAGCGAAACCGCCTCGCCGGGTTGGTAACCTTCAAACAGCAAGAACTCCCTGAACGACATCCCATGCAAAGTATAGACCCGCTGCCTGCGACCTAAATCCGCCTCGTAGCGTGCTATCTCCAGCATGGAAGAACCCGTGTAAATCAACTTCAACCGCGGATAGTTGTCGTAGATATTCTTGACATACACCGCCCAATTAGGCAGCCGATGTATCTCATCCAGCACCAGCAGCGTCCCACCGTGCATGTAGTGATAGTCCACCAACTCCATCAGGTCGTGTGCGTTGAACCACAAGTTGTCCAACGACACGTACAGCACTTTCTGCAAATCCTCCACCTCCTCCTTGATATGCTGCAGCACCAGTGTCGTCTTGCCCACGCCGCTGGCTCCCTTCAAACCGATAATCCTATTTGCCCAGTTTATCTGCTTATACAAATACCTGTGGTGCACCATATCCGTCTCGTTCAGCCGAAGGAGGAAAGTCTGATACAACAAATCGAAATCGCTCGTTTCCATAACTCATTGATTAAAAACGCTGCAAAGGTACAAAAAAGTTTCCAAACTTGCAAATTTATATAGAAAAAACATTTGAAAACTTGCTTTTTGTATCAAAAAGAGCATTTGGAAACTTGCTTTACGAAGCAAAAAGCGAGTTTAGAGACTTGCTTTTGGTCGTTTGCGTGCCCACAGGATGAAGCCGATGAGGCAGGAGAGGGTGGTGAGGGTAGCCACGGCGTAGCCTATCCACCAATAGGCAGGGGCAAGGTGGAAGCCTTCGGGCGCAATGAAGATGTAACTCACCGAGACCATCGTCATGAAGAGCGCAGGGAGCAAGGCGATAAGAAAGCCCCAAGACCCACCCCAACCCTCCCTACAAAGGGAGGGGGAAAGATTAGTATCCAGAGACAAAGGTAATTTCTCAGCCTCCCCCTTTGTAGGGGGAGTTGGAGGGGGTCCTGAGGGACGGGGTGGGTCATTTTTGTATAGGAACACGGCGCCTGCCCAGAGGGTGAAGGCGGCGAGGGTCTGGTTCGTCCAAGAGAAATAGCGCCACACGATGTTGAAGTCCACGAATACCATTCCGAAGACGCATGCGAAGAGCGGCAGGGCTATCATCAGTCGTTTCTTCACAGGGCGCTGGTCGATGTGCAGGAAGTCTGCCACGATGAGTCGCGCGGAGCGCAGTGCCGTATCGCCCGAGGTGATGGGGGCGAAGATAACGCCCAACACCGCCAAGATACCGCCCACTGTGCCGAGCCACGAGCGCGACACCTTGTCCACCACCAACGCAGCGATGTTCTCTCCTTTGTGTTGCGCGGCAAACGCTTGCAAGCCGTCTATGCCGTACAAACCCTGCTCGGGGTCGGCGAAGAAGGTGCCTGCAGCGGCTGCCCAGATGAGTGCCAACGCGCCTTCGGCGACCATCGCACCGTAGAATATCCAGCGTCCTTGCCGCTCGTTGGTTACGCAGCGCGCCATCAGCGGCGACTGGGTGCCGTGGAAGCCCGAGATGGCGCCGCAGGCAATGCTGACGAACATCATCGGGAAGAGGGGCAAGCCGTTGGTCTGACGGTTGTAGAGCCCGTCGGTCAGTTCGGGCATCTCATGGCTATGCCCGCCCAACATCACGACCATGATACCCAGCCCCATAAAGAGCAGGATGCCGCCGAAGACGGGATAGAAACGCCCGATAATCTTATCCACGGGCACCACGGTAGCCAGCGTGTAGTAGGCAAAGATAATCAGCACCCAGACGATAGGGATAGTCATCTCGCGAAACGGCATGCTGTGCAGCGGCGCGAGCCCCTGCAGCAAGGTGGCGGGACCGGAGAGGAAGGTGGTGGTGAGCAGGATAAGCAACACCAGCGAGAGCACGCGGATAAAGACCTGTATGCCTTTGCCCAGTTCGCCGCCCACTATCTCCGGCAGCGAGGCGCCGCCCTTGCGGATGGACATCATGCCGCTCAGGTAGTCATGCACACCGCCGGCGAAGATAGTACCGAACACTATCCATAGAAACGCCGCCGGTCCGAAGAAGATACCCATGATAGCCCCGAAGATAGGTCCGAGCCCCGCGATGTTGAGAAACTGCACGAGGAAGATACGCCACGGTGCCATCGGCACATAGTCCACGCCGTCTTGCTTGGTGATGGCGGGCGTCTGCGCGGTCTTGTCAATACCGAACACGCGCTCCACCAGCGTGCCGTAGAGCAAGTAGCCCAGCACGAGAACGACTAAAGAGATAAGAAAAGTCCACATGGGTTAGTGGTTATTGGTCAGTGGTCAGTGGTTAGTGGTCAGTGCTTTGCATTTCTTGGCGAGGAAGGCGGCGTCTTCGGCGGAGAGCAGCGGGGCTATCTCGGCGTGGACGCGGGCATGGTAGGCGTTGAGCCATGCTATCTCGTCGGCGGTCATGAGCGAGAAATCTATCAACTGCGTATCGTAGAAGCAGAGCGTCAGCGGCTCGAAGGTGAGGAACTGGTCGTTGGTGGTGGCAGCCTCGGTGGCGGGAGCGGGCACCACGGTGATGAGGTTCTCCGTGCGTATGCCCCACTCACCCGTGCGGTAGATTCCCGGCTCATCGGAGATGACGTGCCCTACCTCCAGCGCAGTGGGGTTGTTATCCGTGCGCACGTTCTGCGGTCCCTCGTGGCAGCCGAGGAAATGCCCCACACCGTGTCCCGTGCCGTGTCCGTAGGTGATGCCTGCCGCCCACATAAACTGCTTGGCGAGGGCGTCCAACTGGTTGCCGCGAGTGCCACGCGGGAAGCGCACTTGCTGCAAGGCGATATGCCCTTTGAACACGTAGGTGTAGTCGCGTTTGGCTTGCGCGGGGATGTCGCCGCCGAGCCATACGGTGCGCGTGATGTCGGTGGTGCCGTCGAGGTATTGCCCGCCCGAGTCGAGCAGGAGCATGCCTTCGGGATGGACGGTGGCGCAGGTGGCAGGCTCGGCGGAGTAATGGACGATAGCGCCGTTGCCCTTGTAGCCGGCGATGGTGCCGAACGACTCATCGGTGAAGTGCTTGCCCATGGTGCGGAACTCGTGCAACTTATCCGCGAGGGTGCATTCCGTCTGCGTCTGCCCGTTGGCGAACGCCTCCTCTTCCAGCCAGCGGAAGAAGCGCGTCAGCGCCACAGCGTCCTCTCGCATAGCGATACGCTCGCCCTCCAACTCCACGGCGTTTTTCCTTGCTTTCATCACCAAGATAGGCGACTGCGCATTCACCTTGCGGCAGGCAGCGGGGATAGCCTCGAAGAGCGCTTCGTTCACGCGCGCGCCGTCGTAGAGCACCGTGCCCTGCAACTGTCGGATATAGTCAAAGACCTCGTCGTAGCCTCTCGTGACTACCTGCGTGCTCCATTGACTGTGTGCGGCAGCCGGCACTTTCTCCGGCGCAACGAAGAGCGTGCAGCGGTCTTGCTCCAAGACTACATAACTGATTACCAGCGGGTTGTACTCCACGTCTTTGCCGCGGATGTTCAGCAGCCACGCTATCTCGTCCAGCGCGGAGATGACCATCGCGTTGGCACCTTTCTGCCGCATGGCTTCGCGCACGCGCCCCAACTTGCTCGCCACGTCCTCGCCCGCATAGGCGACCTCATACTCATAGAACGGTGCATCAGGAATAGCAGGGCGAGCGTCTGTCCACAGCGGCTTTATCAGGTCAACGGATTGCACGCCGATACCTGCCTCGCCCAACTGCTCTTGCAGGGCACGAAAAGCGTTCACGCTGTACATCTCGGGGTTCAGACCGACGAGCGAACCACCCTCCCCTATCAGCCACTCGGCGATGGTCGGGCAGTCGATATCCGACTCGCGCATCAGTCCTATGGTGCTGTCTTTCAATTCGATATCGGCTTGCAGGTAGTAGCGGCTGTCTGTCCAGAGCAGCGCCTTGTCCATCGTTACCACCACGGTGCCCGTCTCCCCTTTGAAGCCCGACAGCCACGACATCTCCATCCAGTGTGCCGCCATATACTCCGACGCGTGCGGGTCAGCCCCGGGCACGATATACGCACTCAGCCCCTGCTCGCGCATCATGGCGCGCAACGCAGCCAATTTCTCAGTTACTTTCATAATCTATGTTGGTTAGTGTTTGTTTCACGATTGCGTGCAAAGTTACACATTTTTCCCGATATGCGCAAGTTTTTCTGCAAAAAAAGCGACGTCTCCCTTGTCCGCTATCGGAGAAGAAAGGTCGACCTGCGGGAGACCTGCGGCCGACCTGCGGGAGACCTGCGGTAATGTTACGAGAGACCCCGACAGGTCGGGATGCAAGCTCCCGCGATAGACCCGCGATAGACCCGCGAAAAACTCGCGACGTTTTGAGATAAGGCAAACGGTCCCCTCGCGCGCGCGTTCCTTAATATATATTAGAGGATGATGTGTTCGGATTTCGGCGTTTTGAGCGCGCTATTGTTGAATCTTTCCCTGTCCGTTTTCGATGTAGATTTGCCGCGGCAACGGTTGTTGCAGGGGTCTTCCTTGCAGGTCGTAACGGGTGTTGTCCGTTGCTCCGTTGTGTGTGTTGCGAACAGCCTCCGGCTCGGCAGGGACTTCGGGCTGCTGCGAGATGTAGGGCTCGGTCTCGTAGCGAGTCTTGTCGATAGAGCCGTTGGCAACACCGTTCAGGTAGCATTCCAGTTGGGTGTAGCCCTGCTCGGTGAGCATAGCCCCGTCTGCGGGGTCAAGGGCATCGAGCCCCATCTCCGTCTCGTAGAGGTCGGGCAGTCCGTCGCCATCCGTATCGAGCGCCAGCGAGTCGCCTTCGAGGGCATCGAGGAAAGGATAGCCGCCCTTGACGGTGGAGTCGTTGATGTAGAAATAGTCCTCGCGGGCGAAGGCGATGTCCTCTTGCGAGTCGATGATACCGAGGTTGGCGGGTGCCGTGGGTCCCACAAACTGCGGGTCGATAGTGCCTGCCGCCTCCGCCAACATACGGGTATCCTGCTCGTCCATGCGCGGCAAGGTAGCACCTGCGGAGGTCGTTACCAAGCGATAGGCATCCTGCGCACTCATCGCCGCAGGCGAGACGCCTGCGCCCCCAGTCTCTGCCCACTGCGCGCTGTCCAGCACATACTTGGCATAGTTGTCGGCATTGGCGGCAGCACCGTCCAAGTTGAAGGCACGATAAGCGTACGCGCGCGCGTACCCATATAGATTGTCGGCGTTGACCTTCGCCAGCGTGTCGGCATGCCATGCCGTCTTGCTCGGGTTGAACTTGTTGTTCGGCTCAAACATATTGCCTTCCAGATACCATTGCCCGTAGTCGCCCGCCTTGCTGCCCTGCACGAAGTAGCGCTCCGACAAGTTGGCAGCCAGCGTGGCAGGACCTGCGCGGAAGTAGTTGTGGAGCATGTAAACGCGGTTGTAGCCTAAGTGTGCGCCGTCGGCAGCGTGGTTCTTGGTGCTGTCGTTCTCTCCGCCGTAGAGCGAGTTTTTCTTGCCCCAGTTGAAGATGACATTGTTGCAGAAGACGTTGTCCACCTGCGCGTCGTGGTTGTGCTTGCCGTTGGCGAGGTCTGCTTCGTCGCGCACGCCGTTGAAGCGGGGCGTGCGGTTGAGGCAGTTGCTGATGAGGCAGTAGCACATCGTACCGTGCTCGCCGCCCCACTGCGTGGCGTAGGCACGGCTGCCTTTCTTGTGCTTGGAGTTGTAGAGTCCCTCGCCGATAATGCACCACTGGACGGTGGTGGAGTCGGTGTCGTAGAGGGTGAGGCACTCCTCCATCGACCACGTGAACGAGCAGTGGTCAATGATGACGTTGCGGGTGTTCTCCACATCGAGCGCGGGATAGTTGGAGGTGGGGATGTCGCCCGCGCGGAAACGGATGTGGCGGATGATGACATTGGGCTTGCAGATGTAGATGTTCGCGCCGGCGATACAGATACCGCCGCCCGGGGCAGTCTGTCCGGCGATGGTGATGTTGGGGTGCGAGAGTTTGAGTTTGCTCTGCAAGTAGATGGTGCCGCACACGCGGAAGAGCACCGTGCGCGGGGTGTCGTCGCCCGTGGTGAGCGCCCAGCGGAGGGTGCCCTCGGCAGGCGTGCCGTCGCTGTTGAGCGCATCGTCGAGGCGGGTAACGTAGTAAACCACCCCTCCGCGACCGCCCGTGGCATACGCGCCATAGCCCAGCGCCTCGGGGAAGGCAAGCACCGCTGTGTCAGAAACCGTTGCCGCCGAAGCAAGCAAACTGATTGTCAGGAGAAAAGAAGAAAATAGATGTCTCATAGTGTTGTTCGTTTTGCGTGCAAAGATACGAAGAATTTGGGAGATATGCAAGGCAGTGAGGTGGATTTTTTCGTCATAAATGACTAATTTCTTGCAAACCTTCTAACTCAGAAAAAGATGTATTCCCCTCAAAGACTCTATTTATTTTGATAAAAATGCAGAAAAATACGATATTTTTTCGTTTTTATTTGGTTGTTTCAAAAATTATGCGTACTTTTGCACTCGAATTTAGAAACTAATCGGGTTGTTTTGAGTTTAACTCATATATTAACCTCGTTATTTATTAACACAATATCATATGAGTAACATTCGTTTTGAGGCTTTGAAGACCGCATGGGGTCATGAGCCGGTGCAAGTACATCCCACGGGTTGCCGTGCCAGCGTGCTGTTCGCAGAGAAAGTGTTCACGCGCGAGAAGATGAAGGAGTATATCGCCAGCAACGTGCTGGAGCAACTCTTCGACCTGATGGACAACGAGAAGACGCTGACGCGCGACATCGCCAACAGCGTGGCTATCGGCATGAAGAAATGGGCGATGGAGCAGGGCGCAACCCACTACACCCACTGGTTCCAACCGCTGACCGGCGGCACGGCAGAGAAGCACGATGCGTTCCTTGACTTCGGCGACGACGGTGCGCCGATGGAGAAGTTCTCCGGCTCGGTGCTCTATCAGCAGGAGCCCGACGCGAGTTCGTTCCCCTCTGGCGGCTTGCGCAACACCTTCGAGGCACGCGGTTACTCGGCATGGGACCCCTCGTCGCCTGCGTTCGTGATTGGCGACCGCCTCTGTATCCCGACTATCTTCGTGGCATTCACGGGCGAGGCGCTGGACTACAAAACCCCGCTCCTGCGCTCCATCACCGCGGTGAACAAGGCGGCGGTGGCGGTAGCCAACTACTTCGACAAGAACGTGAAGCGCGTGTTTAGTTACTTGGGCTGGGAGCAGGAGTATTTCTTGGTGGATGAGGCGCTGTTCGCCGCTCGCCCCGACCTCGTGATGACCGGTCGCACGCTCATCGGGCACTACTCGAGCAAGAGCCAGCAGTTGGATGACCACTATTTCGGTATCATCCCCGAGCGCGTGCTGGAGTTCATGAAGGAGTTGGAGATAGAGTCGCAGCGGCTGGGTATCCCCGTGAAAACGCGCCACAACGAGGTGGCTCCCAATCAGTTTGAGTTGGCGCCGATATACGAAGAGTGCAACTTGGGTTCCGACCACAACCAATTGGTGATGTCGCTCATGGAGCAGGTGGCTCGCCGTCATCACTTCCGCGTGTTGCTCCACGAGAAGCCCTTCGGCGGCGTGAACGGCAGCGGCAAGCACTGCAACTGGTCGCTCGGCACCAATACGGGCGTGAATCTCTTAGCACCCGGGCGCAACCCGTATCAGAACTTAGAGTTCGTTACCTTCCTCGTGAACGTGCTGATGGCTGTTCAGCGCCATAACGGACTGCTCAAAGCGTCTATCGCTACGGCCACGAATGCGCACCGTTTAGGCGCCAACGAGGCACCTCCTGCTATCATCTCCGTCTTCCTCGGCTCGCAGATTACCGAGGCGCTGAACGAGATAGAGAAAGCCGATTTGGACAAGGGTATCATCATCAACGCGAAGAAAGAGATGAAACTCGGCGTGGGCACCATCCCCGAGATTCTGCTGGACAACACCGACCGCAACCGCACTTCGCCCTTCGCCTTCACGGGCAACCGCTTCGAGTTCCGTGCCGTGGGGTCGAGTGCTAACTGCGCAGCCGCCATGCTGGCGCTGAACGCGGCGGTGGCAGAGCAACTTAACGACTTCCGCGCAGAGGTGGACGCGCTGATTGCCGGCGGCGAAGCCAAGGAGCGCGCACTCTTCACGGTGATAAAGAAATGCCTGAACGCCTGCCATGCGATACGCTTCGACGGCAACGGCTACTCGGACGAGTGGAAAGCCGAGGCGGAGAAACGCGGGCTGGACTGCGAGGTGAGCGTACCGAAGATTATCGACAACTACCTCTCTGAGGCGTCGGTGAAGATGTTCGGCGCAACGAAGGTGCTGAGCAAGTCGGAGTTGCTGTCGCGCTGCGAGGTGAAATGGGAGAACTACTCGATGAAGTTGCAGATAGAGAGCCGCGTGCTGGGCGACTTGGTTATCAACCACGTGCTGCCCGCTGCCAAACGCTATCAGACAATGTTGCTGGAGAACGTGCTGCACGTGAAACAGGTGTTCCCCGAGGCAGAGGTGGCGTCGCTCAACGAGCAGGACTATATCATCATCCGCCGCATAGAAGACCACGCGAGCGCTATCATCGCGGGCGTGGAGCAGATGAACAAACTGCGTGCGAAAGCCAACCATATTGATAATCAGCGCGAGCGCGCCATCACCTTCCACGACGAGGTAGTGCCCCTGATGGAGGACATCCGCAAGCACGTGGACGACCTGGAAATGGTGGTGGACGACGAACTCTGGACGCTGCCGAAGTACCGCGAGATGTTGTTCATTCACTAATTTTAAGGTACCAAAAAAGATTGTTGTTGTTTGAACCAAGCCGAGGTGCTTCCGCAGGAGGTCCTCGGCTTGGCGTATATGGGTACCCTACCCACTAATTTTGCGAGCAAAAACACTTTTCGCTTGCATATTTCAAAAAAAAGCAGTATCTTTGCAGTCGTATTTATTAAACACTTTTATTTGAAGATGGAAAATCGCAGATTTGAAGAAAGACGGGAGCCGGAAATCGTGTACTCGCGTTCGGTGAAAGCAGGAAAGCGTATCTACTATTTGGATGTTCGCAAGGCACGAAATGAGGACTTGTATCTCTGTATCACGGAGAGCAAAAAGCGTCAGGGAGAAGATGAGTTCCCACAATTTGAGAAGCACAAACTATTCCTTTACAAAGAGGATTTTGCGCACTTCACAGAGGGCTTGCAGGACGTGATTGGTTTTGTTCAGCAGCAGTTGGGTGCCATAGAGGAGCGCCAAGAGTGGCGTTCGGAAGAGAACGCCGAATCGGAGCCCGCTGCTGAGGCAGAGGCGGCAGAAGAGAATAAAGATGCGGAGAAGCGGAAATCTCTTTTCGGATTTCTCAAGAAGTAAACCTATGAAGACTGCCTGAACTTGGTTGTTTTGGCAGTCTTATTTTTTAGTCTGTTTACGCTATGAACTCTATTCGTGTCGCCATACTCGGATATGGCAATATAGGCAGGGCAGCCGAGCAGGCGGTGCTGGCTGCCGAGGATATGACCCTCGCGGGTATCTATCATCACACCGATTCCTTGGACACGCTGGACGCCGATGTCTGTGTGCTCTGCACGCCCACGCGCGAGGTGCCGGCGTTTGCCAAGCAGTTGGCTGCGAGGGGGATATGCACGGTCGATTCGTTTGACATCCACGGGCAGATTTTGGACTACCGTGCGCAGTTGCTGCCGCTGACCCGCGAACAGCAGTCGGTGAGCGTCATCGCCGCCGGTTGGGACCCGGGGAGCGACTCGGTGGTACGCGCCTTGCTGCTGGCGATGGCGCCGCAGGGGCTGACCTACACCAACTTCGGTCCCGGGCGCTCCATGGGGCACACTGTGGCGGCGAAGAGTATCAAGGGCGTGAAGAACGCGCTGTCGATGACCATCCCGTTGGGCACGGGTATCCACCGCCGCATGGTGTATGTGGAGTTGGAGAACGGCGCGGACTTCCACACCGTAGAGCACAACCTGCTGCGCGATGATTACTTCGCCCACGACGAGACGCACGTGATAGAAGTGCCCTCGGTGGACGCGCTCAACAACGTGGCGCATGGCGTGCACCTCGTGCGCAACGGCGTGTCGGCGAACATGCACAACCAGAACTTCGAGTTCAACATGACCATCAACAACCCCGCGCTGACCGGTCAGATTCTCGTGGCGTGTGCCCGCGCCGCAGTGCGCATGCAGCAACGCGGGCAATGCGGCTGCTTCACGATGATTGAACTCGCGCCCATTGACCTCCTCCACGGCACCACCGAAGAGAACATCAAGGCGCTGGTGTAAAGAGTTGAAATTTGAAATGATAACAAAAAGAGGCTTTCCCATGTAGGATAGCCTCTTTTGTTTTACCTTTTCCACCAGTCATCTTCCTCCCCGCAGATAAGGCGAGCCAGTTCGTTCATCACCATACACATCGGGCGGCTGACGGTAGTGTCGCGTTGGTATTGATATTTCCAGCAGGAAATTTGGAGCAACTGCCCTTCCGCACAATAGTAAAATCGGTTGCCCGTGGGCTTATAGGCAGTGCTCATACCATTGTCTAAAATCTCAATGACGGGATATCCCTCTTGCAGGAGTTGGTCGCGGATGTCTCGCTCGTGCGGACTGATAAAGGCCGAGACGATGACGGCTCCTGCTTTGGCTTCACGCAAGACAGCGACGGTTTGTTCTTCCCGCCTATTCTCATCGGCGCGGTGGCATATCAATGGACGTTTTCGACTATTGAGCAATAGGTCTCGCTTGCCAATATACGCAAGCAATAGACTATGGGGCGATATATCGCTATGCATGAGTCGCGGCTGTATGCCTTCCCATGCTTGATTCCGCACTGCAACATCTCGGGCGAAAAGGGCGTCGGCGAGTAGCCCTGTGCGAGCACGGTCTTCCGTCCAATTAGCACTCCGCTGATTGCGATATATCGCAAAACAATCTCGTGCGGCTCCCTTGATGATCCGGCGTTCGGGATTATTGCGGATATAGGCGATTTTTGTCGCCACCTCTTCGGGAGTGAGGGGGATGGTATCGTTGTAGCCGGATGTGAAAAGGGACGGTCCGCGGCGGCTGCTCAGGTGCTGATAGTCCGTCCAACGCTTGTCGGTAATGCCGTCTCTGCGCCCCCGCATGTTACGCCAATCTATGCCCAAGATATCCCAATACGCATGGGTGCAACCGACCATAAATCCCTGCATCACACGCCCTAACCGGCATCCCTTTTGACGGTGCAAACGGAGCAAACCGTGAAAATGCTCAGGCATCACCTGCGCGTCTATCAGTTCAACGTTTGTGTGGAAAGAGGGAATCTGCTGCCAACAGCGCAAGACGGCATCTCCCAGCGGTGTCAGGCGTACCCCCGCCTCAAACACCTGCTTGCTCTGAGCAACATATCGCCCCGTCATGCTCCCTAAAATCGGCAAACGGTCGTGCACATTGAGCGTAACAAAGAAATAGCCTTCGGGGTAGTCCGCTTCGGGGTCGCGCTTGAGAGCAGCGGGAGTGTGCTGCTCTTTGTAGGCGATGCGGGTCTGCTGCTGTGGCGAAAGCATAGAAACGGCGATATATCGCGTTAGCGGAGATTGGTAGGCACAAAGGCGGAGACGTCTTTGTTGTAGGAGTAGAGGTCGCGGACGAGGGTGGAGGAGATATGCGCGTACTCGGGGCGGGTGTAGAGGATGATAGTCTCGATACCGCCCAACTGTTTGTTCGCCTCCGCCATGTTGCGCTCGTACTCAAAGTCGGACACGCAGCGAATACCGCGCAGGATGAAATGGGCATCCATCTGCTTCGCGAAATCGACCGTCAGACAGTCGTAAATCATCACGCGGATACGAGGCTCGTCTTTGTAGAGTTTCTGTATCGCCGCCTCGCGCTCGCGGATGGGGAAAGTCTCTTTCTTTGTGCTGTTTCTGCCTATGCCGATGACTATCTCGTCAAACAACTCCAGCCCACGCAGCACGATGTCGTGGTGCCCTAAGGTGAACGGGTCAAAACTACCCGGGAAGATGGCTCTTTTCATAGTTCTTAATAGGATTATTGTACATTTCGTATAGTTTCTCGCGCAGGAACGCCTCGTCTTTGTTGCTCAGTTTGATGAGTGCCAATCGGCTCTCGATATACTTGTCGAAGGCGGCGTCGTGCGGGTAAATCTCATAGCCGGCGTGTATCTGTCGGTCGATGAGGTTGCAGACGAGTTGAATCTGCTCATTGCGGTTCAGTTGCTTCGCCTCGGGTTGCTCTTGCAGCAGGTGCTCCAAGGCGTGGTTGATACTCGGCGTGAGGCGGTAGGTAACGCGCCCCTTGAAGCCTTGTATGCCCGTCTGCATGGAGCGCAGGTCGTCGGCTTTCGATTTCCGCCAGCGCGGGTTGTCGCGTTTCTGCTGCATCTCGCGGGCTTTCAGGTAGTCGCAGGGGTCGTACTCGTAGGTGATGGAGACGGGGCAGATGTTCAGTGCCTTCACCGCCTCAAAGAAGTCGGGGGCGTCGAACGTGAGCATCTTCAGCACGCCCGGTTGCGTCAGGTCGTTGCTGTCTTTCGCGCGCCCCTCGCGTTGCGCCAGCCAGATGGACTTCCCCCTTCGGCGCAGGTCGTTGATATAGTGCGAAAGGGTCTTGGCGTTCTCCACCTGCTCGTGCAGCGACCCGTTGCGTATCACCACGAAGCAGCGCAGGAAGCGCACCACAGGCTCTATCCACCATTTGGCGAACAGGTTGTTGCCGATACCGATATACGGGCGGATGAAATAGCGCATGCGCAGGAGCATGGAGAGCCACGCGGAGTCCATGCAGATATCGCGGTGGTTCGTCAGGAAGCACGCACCGTGCTTCATGTCCTGCTCTATCTGCTTGCGGTCGCCAAGATAGGCTAACTTCACCGATGTGGTGGTCTTGCGCTCAAACCATTTGAGCACAGGCAGGATGGTCAGCCAGTCGGTAACGGCGAGCAGCCAGCCCACTCTGTATGCGCGAATTTTCTTGTACGGGTCTGCCATAAACACTAAACTCTAAACACTAAACTCTCAACTCTCCACAATGCTCGCATTGGCGAGTGCCTCTTTGGTGGCTTCGCGGTAGGCGACCATCAGTCCCCCGGTCCCCAGCAGCGTGCCGCCGAAGTAGCGCACCACCACCACTAATATATTGTCCAATCCCTGTGCGTCTATCGAGCGCAGGATGGGCAGCCCCGCCGTGCCGTGCGGCTCGCCGTCATCCTTCGTGCGCCAGAGGTCTTGCCCCAAACGATAGGCATAACAAACATGACGCGCATCGTGGTACTTCTTTTTGTACCACGCGATGCGCGCCTTTGCTTCGTCTTCGTTGGCTATAGGCTCTGCGAAAGAGAGGAACTTGCTTCCCCGATCTTTGTAGATGCCCTTCGCCGGATTGGTTATTACATTTGCCATTACATGTTTGCCATGTTATGTTGGTCATTACATGTTGGTCATTACATGTTGGTCATTGCGTGTTAACGTGAAACGACCAACAGAAACTGATTAACAGGAACTGACCAACAGGCACTGCCAAACATGAAATGTTTTTACTCCGCCGTAGCCAAAGGCGATGCCTGTTTGTACACGCGGGCTGCCAACTCTTGGTCTATCTGGTACATGCCGTAGCCGTTGCCCTCTACCATGCGCAGTTTCTGAATCAACTCCGTGGCGTTCTCTTCCTCCTCCACTTGCTCGTCCACGAACCATTGCAGACGGCTCTGTGCAGCGTAGTCTTTCTCCTCGATAGCAATCGACATCAGGTTGTTAATCAGCGAAGTAACTTTCTGCTCGTGTTGCAGCGTGTGCTCGAAGGCTGCCAGCGGAGAAGCCCACTCGGTCTCCACTGCGTCGATGGCTTTCAGTACCACGCGACCGCCGCGGCTTTGCAGGTAGTTGAAGAAAATCGTTGCGTGGTCTTGCTCCTCCTTAAATTGGATGGCAAACCAGTTCGCAATACCCGGATAGCCTGCGTCTTGGCAGTAAGCAGACATACTCAGATACAAGTAAGCCGACCACATCTCGGCATTGATTTGGGCGTTGATAGCGTCCTCTAAACGTTTGGAAATCATAATGTTAGTTTTTTAGGTTATGTTTATTGTATGAATAGATAACTCGCTCTTCGAAACCTTAGACTTGAAACCGAGAACTTGAAACCTCCCATCGGAAACAACGCTCCCTCCAAGGCCTCCCAAGGAAATCTGCGACAAAGATACACTTTTTTTTTGAATCGTGCAAGAAAATCGGCAAAAACTGCAAAAATACTTCTCCCCGCCCGCGCTGTTTCCTCTCCTTCGCTCCCCTTTCCCCCCTCCCCGCCCCGCGCACCGCCAACAAGACTCACTCGGATAGACATAATTGGAATTGTCCAAATTTCGCAAACCTCTCTCTCCCACGCATCCCGAATAATCGTTCATTTCATGCCCAAATCACACCGAAGTCATCCCGACATCATTCCAAAACATTGCCATAACATTGCCGTAACATTACCGTAACATTACCGTAACATAAGTGAGACCTTTTCGAGAGGATAACGAGGGGATAACGGGAGTATTCCGACCCCTAATCACACCCGTACAACGAGAATAAAGAATTGTCCAAAACACGTATTCTACTCCTCCTGCCGATATCCCACCAACACTCCGCCGACACCCCATACTCCTCCTGCCGATATCCCGCTAACACTCCGCCGACCTCCCACTACCTGTCCGTCCCCCTCCTGCCAACTTCCCTTCCCCGACACCTCGCTTTGACCGTTCGTCCATGCTGTCAATCTACCTCCTCGACCGGAACCTTCCCCCGCCGCGCCCCAAAGAATAGTACAATCATTACGAAAAACAGTCCTATCTTTATGTTTTTAAGGTATATATTTGCTCGATACACGAAAAAACCGTACCTTTGTCGCTGTATTTAATAGACCTATTAAACAAAAGACTTATTAGCAATATGGAGAGTGCTGTGCAAACATATTCATTAGGTATAGACATCGGTTCGACCACCATCAAGATGGCGTTGGTGGATGCACGCGGGCAGGTGCTCGCTTGCGACTATCGGCGCCACAACGCCAACCCCATGGCAGTAGCCCGCGAGATGCTGACCTCGATGGAGGCGGCGCATGCAGTAGCGCAAACGGACAAGGTGGCGGTAGGCATGACGGGCTCCGTGGGCATGGGCTATGCCGAGCGGCTGGGTATCCCCTTCGAGCAGGAGGTGATAGCCGCGGCGGAGGTGGTGCGCACCTGCTACCCCGAGACGCACACGCTGGTGGACATCGGCGGCGAGGACTCGAAGATGATTTTCTTCGCCGAGGGCAGAGTGCCCGATATGCGCATGAACGGCAACTGCGCCGGCGGCACGGGAGCCTTCATCGACCAGACGGCAACGCTCCTCGGCGTGGACGTCTCGGAGTTGAACGGCTTGGCAGCACGGGCGAAGACCATCTATCCCATCGCCTCGCGTTGCGGGGTCTTCTCGAAGACCGATGTGCAGAACCTCATCAGCCGCAGTGTGCCGAAAGAGGACATCGCTGCCTCCATGCTCCACGCCATCTCCATGCAGGTGGTCAGCGCGTTGGCGCGAGGCATGGACATCCTGCCGAAAGTCTTCCTCTGCGGAGGTCCTTTCGCCTACATCCCCGAACTGCGCAAGCACCTCGCGCAGGCGATGGCACTCTCCGAAGACGACCTCATCGTGCCCGAGCATACGCAGTGGATTCCCGCCATCGGAACGGCATTGCGAGTAGGAAAGAGCGACAAAGGTGCCAAGTCTCAAGTTTCAAGTGCCAGGTTTCAAGTGTCCAGTTTGCAGGATTTGGCAGCCCTCTTTGCGCATGCAGATACGCTCTCGCTCACAACTTCCTCGCTCGAGCCCCTCTTCACCGACCACCACGACTACAACACCTGGCTCCAACAGAAGCAGACTATCTCTCTCAACTCTCAACCCTCAACGCTCAACTTTCCACCCTCAACTCTCAACTCTCAACGCTCATCCCCCTTCTTCCTCGGCGTGGACTCCGGCAGCACCACCACCAAGTTAGTGCTCCTCAACGACCGCGGCGACATGGTCTATTCCGACTATCGCTACAACCGCGGCAACGCCTTCCAAACCTTCTACGACGCACTCTCGACCATGCGTGAGGCGATAGGGCACGACATACCCATTGCCGGAAGTTGCGCCACTGGCTATGGCGAGAACCTGCTCAAGACAGCGTTCAACCTCGACCACGGCATCGTGGAGACGATGGCGCACTTCCTTGCCGCCAAGCACCTCTGCCCGCAGGTGAGTTTCGTGTTGGACATCGGCGGGCAGGACATGAAAGCCATCTTTGTGGAGAACGGCTCCATACAGCGCATAGAGATTAACGAAGCCTGCTCCTCCGGCTGCGGCTCCTTCCTGATGACCTTCGCGCAGCAGTTGGGCTACACCGTGGAGCAGTTCGCGGAGAAAGCACTTTTCGCCGCGCACCCCTACGACCTCGGCACCCGCTGCACGGTCTTCATGAACAGCAAGGTGAAGCAGGCGATGCGCGAGGGTGCCGCCATAGAGGACATTGCCGCAGGCTTCAGTTACTCGGTCATCAAGAACTGCCTCTATAAGGTGCTTAAACTGCAAAGTGTCAGCGAGTTAGGCGAGCATATCGTCGTGCAGGGCGGCACCTTCAAGAACCATTCCGTCGTCCGTACATTGGAGAAACTGACTGGCTGCCAAGTAACCTTCGCCCCCTGCCCCGAACTCATGGGCGCCTACGGCGCCGCACTCTATGCAAAAAAGCAATGCCCTCATAATTCATAATTCTTAATTCATAATTAGAAACCATGTTGCTCGATAATATCTTACAAGCCAATCAGTTTGAGGAGACGGTGGAGACCTGCCCGGGGTGCGAGAACCATTGCCGTGTCCGTTGCTACCGTTTCCGCAACGGCAACCACTACTACTCCGGCAACAACTGCGAGCGGGTGTACGCCAACCAACACACTGCCAGCCAAAAAGGCGCGAACATGATGCAGGAGAAATACCACCTCCTCTTCCACCG
>JBJECJ010000116.1:0-4447 GCA_051870955.1 Paludibacteraceae bacterium
TTAGTGATTAGTTAGTGATTAGTTAGTGATTAGTTAGTGATTAGTTAGTGATTGTCGAGACCTAACCGAGACCTAATCGAAACAATATCGAAACAATTAAACATAAAAACCAACATGGAAAACAAATCAACCAACCGCTCGTTTGCACAACTCTTCAACCTCAGTTTCGGGTTCTTTGGCGTGCAGATAGCCTATGCCCTCCAATCGGCAAACATCTCTCGTATCTTCGCCACCCTCGGCGCAGACCCTCATCAACTCTCCTTCTTCTGGATTCTGCCGCCCCTCATGGGTATGATTGTCCAGCCCCTCATCGGTCTCCTCTCCGACAAAACGTGGCTCGGACCCATCTTCGGTCGCCGTAAGTTCTACCTTCTCATCGGCGCTGTCATCGCCGTAGCGGTGATGATTCTCCTCCCCAACGCGGGTAACTTCACTTTCGAGCAGAGTGCTTTCCTCGGGCTCAACGCCGCTATGTGGTTCGGACTCTTCTCCCTCATGTTCCTCGACACCTCTATCAACATCGCCATGCAGCCCTTCAAGATGATGGTCGGCGACATGGTCAACGAGGAGCAGAAAGGCACCGCCTATGCTATCCAGTCTGCCCTCTGCAACGCAGGCTCGCTCGTAGGCTACCTCTTCCCCATCTTCTTCACGTGGATAGGTCTTGCCAACACCGCCCCCGACGGCGTCATACCCGACTCCGTGAAGTGGAGTTTCTACATAGGTGCCGCCATCCTCATCCTCTGCGTACTCTACACTTTCTCCGCCGTCCGTGAGATGGACCCCAAGGAGTATGCTGAGTTCCACGGTATCAAAGAGAACACCGCCAAAGCCGACAGCAACGAAGACAACGGTCGTATCATCCGCGCCTTCATCACTATCGGTCTTGTGCAGTTCTTCTGCTGGGCAGCCTTCATGTATATGTGGACCTACTCCAACGGCGCCATCGCTTCCCAATGCTTCGGCTGGGATGGTGTGAACACCGCCGCAAGTGCTTTCCAAGACGCAGGCAACTGGGTAGGCGTATGCTTTGCCGTGCAGGCTGTCGGCTCCCTCCTTTGGGCTGCCCTCCTCCCCGCTATCGAGCATAAGATAGGCAACAAAGGTGCCTACATCCTCTCGCTCATTGTCGGCGGCATCGGCTTCATCTCCATCTTCTGGGTACACGACCCCTATGTCCTTTGGTTGAGTTACGCCCTCATCGGCGCAGCGTGGGCAGCCATGCTTGCATTGCCCTTCACCCTCTTCACCAACGCCATCGAAGGCAGCAGCAAGATGGGTACCCTCCTCGGGCTCTTCAACTGCACCATCTGCCTGCCCCAAATCGTTGCCGCTCTCTGCGGAGGTTTGCTCCTCAAAGGTTGCTGCCACGACTCCCAAGCAGGCATGCTCGTAGTAGCCGGCATCCTCCTCTTCCTCGGTGCCCTCTCCGTCCTCCTTATCAAAGAAAAGAAATCTAACTAATCCCTATTCCCTCCCCTCCCCGTGTGGGGTCCCCGCAAGCAACGCGCAGTGGGGTGAACTTGGGGAGGGTTAGGGTGGGTCTTATACTTATGCTCCTACAAATAGACATACCGACTCCCGCACCGTTACCTGCCGACTCCATTCGGCAGGTAACGCAGCAGATACTCCAACAAGCGCAGACCGACCCGCAGACCTTTTGGCAAGGCGTGTTGGACAGTGCCCTCCGCTTTGGTATCAAGGTAGTCATTGCTATCCTTATCTATCTCGTCGGCGCATGGTTCATTCGCTACGTGAAGAAACTGCTGACCAAGGTCTTTGAGCGTCGCCATACCGAGCGCACCCTCGCCACGTTCGTTACCTCTTGCGTCAGCATAGTCCTCACCGTGCTCCTCTTCCTTGCCACCATCGGCACCCTCGGCGTGGACACCACCTCCTTCGCCGCCCTCCTCACCGCAGGCGGTATGGCTATCGGTATGGCGCTCTCGGGCACCGTACAGAACTTCGCAGGAGGTGTCATGCTCCTCATCTTCCGCCCCTTCAAAGCAGGCGACTTCATCAAGGCAAGCGGCGAGTCGGGCACCGTCATGGAGGTAACCATCGTCTCTACCAAGATTCTCACCCCCGACAACAAGGTCATCATCCTTCCCAACGGCTCCCTTTTCAGCGGCAACATAGAGAACGTCTCCGCCCAACCGCTACGCCGTATCGACTGGACTATCAGCGTAGAATACGGCGTGGACGCGCAGAAATGTATCGACGCCATGCAGGAGATACTCCATTCCGACCCGCGTATCCTCACCTCCGCCGACCCGCGCCCCGTGGTGCATGACCGCTCCGGCGTGGTAGTCAGCACCAAGACCCCCATCCCCGACCCCTTCGTCGCCCTCGCTTCCCTCAACGAGAACGACATCTCTTTCGTCGCCAAGGCGTGGGTACATACCGACGACTATTGGAGTACGTTCTACGACCTCAACAAGCGCTTCTATACCGAACTTCCCCCACAAGGCTTCGGCTTCGCTTATCCCCACATGGATGTCAACATCGTAAACCAGCCACAAGGCGATGTATCGCCCCAAAAGTAGTATGGAGTCTCTCTTAGGCAAGACATTGGCAGAGTTGCAGGAGGTAGCGCAGCGCGTTGGTCTCCCCAAGTTCGCGGGTAAGCAACTCGCCGAGTGGCTCTATGTCCGCCGTGCCATGACCTTCGATGAGATGACCAACATCTCTTTGAAGGGCAGAGAAGCCCTGAAGCAGCACTACACCACCGGTCGTCATGCGCCCGTAGCGGAAGCCGTCTCCCAAGACGGCACCCGCAAATACCTCTTCCAAACTGGGGGCGCAGGCGTCTCGCCTGCGGGAAGAGAAGCAGAAGGCGGAGGAACAAACGCTCAACTCTCAACTCTCAACCCTCAACCCACTTACATCGAGTCCGTCTATATCCCCGACTCCGACCGCGCCACGCTCTGCGTCTCCACGCAAGCAGGCTGCAAGATGGGGTGTAAGTTCTGCATGACGGG
The DNA here is from genome assembly GCA_051870955.1 of Paludibacteraceae bacterium. GTDB lineage: Bacteria > Bacteroidota > Bacteroidia > Bacteroidales > Paludibacteraceae > Colicola. The sequence continues at coordinate 2,982 of JBJECJ010000116.1, forward strand.
CACCCTCGGCTTCCACGGGCACCTCCCTGCTGCCGAGATTCTCAACCAGATACTCTACTTCGGCGACCTCACCAATGTGGTCTATATGGGCGAAGGCGAGCCCATGGACAACCTCGACAACGTCCTCCGCTCGTTGCAAGTGCTCACCTCCGACTGGGGCTGTGCTTGGTCTCCCAAGCGTATCACCGTCTCTTCCGTGGGGCACCCCAACCTCAAACGCTTCTTAGACGAGAGCGAATGCCACCTCGCCATCTCCCTGCATAATCCTTTTGCCGCAGAGCGCCGCGAGATAATGCCCGCCGAGAAGATGTACTCCCTCGCCCAAGTGGTGGCGCTCCTCAAGCAATACGACTGGTCGCACCAGCGGCGTATCAGTTTCGAATACATCTGCTGGCATGGTCAAAACGACACTATCCGCCATGCCAACGAACTTCTACGCCTCCTCCGCCCCCTCCCCTGCCGCATTAACCTCATCCGTTTCCATTCTTCCCCCACCCTCTGCAGAGAGGGCTTCACGGGCTCGGACGAGAAACAGATGGAGTGGCTTCGCGACTACCTCTCCGACCACGGTATCACCACCACCATCCGCCGCTCGCGAGGAGAAGACATCCTCGCCGCTTGCGGTATGCTGGTCAACGCCTTGCAGTCGCAAGAACCTACAACAGTTGGTTGAGTGAATCGTAGTACCTCGGAGAAACGGGGATGGATTTCGAGGGAGTGGTGTCCAACTCCGCTACGATAGCCCCTTCTTTATCTTTGCGCAGTACGGTAACGTGCCGCGGGTTAACGAAATACGAGCGTTGACAACGCACGATACCCGCTCGCTGCATGACGGGCTCTATGGAGCGCATAGAGTTGCGCAAAGCATACTCTTTCTGGCGCTCGCCGTCCAAGTAGCAGATATTCACATAGTTCTCATCGGCTTTGATATACAGGATGGCTTCGGCTGAAATGACCAGTTTCAGTCGCTGTGTGGCATCTTGGAAGCGCACGAGGTTATCCTCTTGCGCGGCACTGCTCGTCTCTCGGAAGTTACTGAACAGCGCATTGATGAAGAGGTAAGGCAAGAGGATGGTGGTGAGCAACAGAGACATACACTTGCCAACGTTGGGGAAATAGTAGATAGAGCCGACGGCAAGTTCGGTATTCTTGTACATGAGCGCCATGTAAAGCCCCATGAACAGCGCCATCAGGACAATCTCAGCGATAGACCAGAGCACATAGTGCACCCATTTGAGGTGCAGGTGCTTGCGGCATGCCACCATAGGAATACGGCTTGCGCAGAGTACACCCATGATGATACACATGAGCATGAGGGTGTTGAGCGTCAGGCGCCCCACTCCCATGTCCAGATACGCCACCGTCCACGCGGAACGATAGACAAACACCGAAACGAGAAAGCAGGCAGGGATAGCCAGCACATGCGTCAGCAACGAGGCGACGGAAAGGATAGAACGGGGAAGCAT